>DATLXD010000075.1:0-8135 GCA_035575965.1 Pyrinomonadaceae bacterium
TTGAACTGCAAATCTCTGGCGTCAATATTGACCATTGTTCTGATAAAGCTGCCGCCTTTTTCGCCGTCGGCAAACAGCGTGTTGACACTCAGGGAAATACCGCCCGTCCCGAACGGCGAAGTCAGAGCCGAATAAATCTGCTGCTGCGGGGTTTCTTTGACCTGAGCAATTTGTTTATCAGAAATTCTGTAAAATCCGCTTCGGTAACGAACTTTTAAATCATCTCGTTTGAGTTTGATTGTCAATTTATTAAATTTAATTTTTTTCGGGTCGAAAGTTTCCGCGTCGGGTTGATAACCCATTAAATAGTAACCGCTCTGGTCTTCGAGAACTTTGCGCAGACCAATGCCGATATTGTTTTGATTGACCTAAGGAATACCGCCGGTTTCATACGCCAGGTAACGCAAACTTTGCTGAGAATCTCTAAAATTATTCTCACGCGACCTTGTTGGGTCAACTGAAGAACCAGCATCATAACCGTCGGGCAAAACTTCTCTAATATTATCTTCAGCGGTTGCCATTCCGGGAACTTGCAAGCCGCGCGGGTCAAGCGTGTAAATAATCACCGATGAACGACTCGCCAAATCGGCAAGAATTCTCATTTTATCGAAAGTTCTACTTGGCTGAGTTACTCCGCCTACCTTTTCAACCAACGGAAATCCTTCGCTAATCAGCATTAACGATTTGCGTCCCGGCAAATCACGCATTCCGCGCACAATGTAACTTAATGCTCCCATTGTTCCGAATGAAAAGTTTTCCTCACGAAATTGGTCTACCTGATTTTGAAATTCTTTATCTTGCTCACTACCGGCAGGATTTCCGCTACCTCCGTCGGCTTTGACCATTCCCTTGACATCATCTTTGAAGTCAATCCCAATCGGCGCAAAAGTGCTGATTCCGCCTCTGCCTTGCGGATTCCATTTTATTTTACTGACCGCCGCCAGCAGTTGGCGTTTGTCTGAGGTAAAAGACTGCAACGCGCCGATTCCGCTTCCCGTGCGGATAATTGCGACTAAATCGCCTTCCTGCATTTGTACGTTGACAAACTTATTCAAAGATTGCTGCACCCAACTGACGTTATCGAATGAAAGTCCCAAATCGTCAATCACCAACGCATATGTGCGGTGAACCTGTTCGAGTTTTAATTTTGTCGGCGGAGCCGGAACGCTGTATTTATCTGACGATTTAGGCATCGATTTCGGAGAATCGGTTGGCTGTTTTCCGACAGCCAAAAAAATATAAGAAAAGTTTGATATATCCTGCTTTTTGCCGTTCTCGTAAATTTCAAAATCTTCCGGTTTCAAGTCCGTTACCTGATTTCCCTTTTTGTCGGTGACGATAACATCAAGCTGAATAAGCGTGGTTGAAATTTTGACGACCTCGCCCTCGTTATCTGTCGGCGGAGTTGCAGACGGTTTGGGAGTTTGTGCCGTAAGTGAAAGCGAAAAAGTAAAGATAACTAAGAAAAAAAGTGAAAATGTGAAAGAGGCTTTTTCATTTCTGATGCTCCTGAAATGCAAAAATTAGTTCATGATTGGCTCAATTCTCATTTAATAAAATAGCTCAAACAGGCAGAAAAGTCATCATTTTTTCAGAAAAGACCCGATGCGTCAATCGTCTAATTTCCGTTTCCATACTGCTCCAATTTCCGGTAAAGCGTTTTTCTGCCAATGTTTAAAAGACGCGAGGCGCGAGATTTATCGCCACCCGTGTAATCGAGCGTTGCTTTGATAACTTGTTTTTCCACTTCGTTCATCGCCGTCGGAAGCTCGATCTCAATGCCGATGGAGTTACCTTCGGCGGCGGCATGAAAACGCTCTTGTTTCGCCTGCGAGTGAATTTCAAATGCCTTGCGGCTGATGGCTTCGGGCAAATCGTCCGATTCGATTTGTCGCCCTGATGCAATAATGACGGCGCGTTCGATGGCGTTTTCGAGTTCGCGGACGTTTCCCGTCCATTCGTAATTAACCAGAGCGCGAAGCGCGTCTTTGGAAATGCCCGAAACGAAACGTCCGGTTTTTTCTTTGTGAAGTTCGAGAAAATGAAAAACGAGCAGGTGAATGTCTTCAGGACGAGTGCGAAGCGGCGGCACGACAATTGGGAAAACCGAGAGGCGGTAAAATAAATCTTTGCGAAACTTCCCTTCTTCGACGGCTTTTTCGAGGTCAATGTTTGACGCAGCAATTACCCGCGCATCGGTTTTCAAAACTTCCTTACCGCCGACACGAGCAAATTCGCCGTCCTGCAAAACGCGAAGCAGTTTGACTTGCGCCGAAAGCGACATTTCACCGATTTCGTCAAGAAAAAGCGTTCCGCCGTCGGCTTCTTCAAAACGTCCTTGCCTTTGAGTTCTGGCGTCGGTGAACGCGCCTTTTTCGTGTCCGAAAAGCTCTGATTCGAGCAACGATTCTGGAATCGCGCCGCAGTTTATTTTGACATACGGCTGATTTTCGCGTCCCGAATTATAGTGAATCAGATTTGCCAGCAGTTCTTTTCCCGTTCCCGATTCGCCTTGAATCAAAACAGTCGTGTTGGTATCAGCGACGTTTAGCGCAAGTTCGATGGCACGCCGAAGCGGTTTTGCCTGTCCGATAATTTGGCTCGTGTGCCGCTCGTGAAGCTGGCTTTTCAAACGCATCACTTCGGCTGAAAGCTGGTCGCGTTCGAGCGCCGTGCCGATTTGGTCGGCGATGCCTTCGACGAGCGCGACTTCGTGATTTTCAAATCCCTGTTCGCGTTCTTCGCTCCAGACAAAACCGAGCAGCCCAAATGCTTGCCCGCCGACTCTGACCGGCGCGACCAGCGCGGCACGTCCGCCAAGCTGCGAGTTAAAAATCAGACGAATCGCAAGCGGTAATTGTTTGTCGACTAGACGCAAGGTTTTGCCCTCGCGCAAAATGTCGCCGACCGCCGGAAACGGTTCGATGTCGAGCGATTGCCCGTGCTGCTGAATCATTTCCAGAACGGCATTCGGCTCGACATCGGGCGCGGATTTAAATGAAGCGAGCGAGATTTTCTTTTCCGTCTGGTCAAGCACGCCGAGCGCGCCGTAATCCGCACCGACCAGGTTGATGGCACGTTCCAGAACCTTTGATGAAACGATGCCGAAATCCGAGTGCGAGTTAAGCGTGTTGGCAATTTCCAAGAGCGCGTTGGTGCTTTTCGATTCCTGTTCCTGCGCAACGTAAAGGCTTGTATATTGATAACCGATGGCAAGCTGGCGGGCGATTGATTCGAGAAACGAAACCTCTTCGTCGAGCCATTCGCGCGGCGCGTGCGTGTCGTGCAGACCTAAAAGCCCTAAAACTTTCCCGCTCAAAATTATCGGAATAACAAGCAACGAACGGGTTTCGAGTGCCTTGGTGAAAAATTTGACGGTTGCGTCATTTGCCTTTGAAGTGTCGTTGACGCGAATCGGTTTGGTAATGTCGAAGCGTTCGGAAAGTTTTTTTGCGTCAATCGGAATCGTCGTGCCTTCGCTCGACGGAATGTCTTCGGATGCTCGCCATTCGTGGCTGATGCGAAGCTCGCTCTCCGCCGTGATTTGCAAAAGGTCGCAGCGATCAGCCAGCATCATTCGCCCGATTTCCGAAACGACAACGTTTAAAAATCTTTCAAGGTCAATATTCGTTGGCAAATCCCGTGCGAGACGGTCAATTATCGCTTCACGTGCTTCGTGCATTTTGATTTTTCTCTCAAGCGGAAAAGTTTGCGAGCTTTCGATTTCAATTTTCATAAATCAGTATTCAGTCGGAAGATTGGCAACTGATAACCGATAACTGATAACCGATAGTGTTGTCAACCTGATACAGATAAAATAGAAAGTGTGTCTTTTAGATGCAAAGAATATCGAGCTAATAGAACATTAAAATTTATACTTGGCGGCGCGAGTTATTGATTAGCATTTTTCATTTCGGGTATCGGTTCGACGTAGGGTTTGGGATTTTCGCGCAACTTAGAATTTCCGCGTGGCTTGGCTTGCTCCTGCTGGAGTATGGCTGGCGGTTTCGGTTTGATACCGAAATCAATCCGTTTGCGTCCGGCTTGGGCTTTTTCGAGCAGGTCTTGGGCTTGTAAATTATCCGTGTCAATAGCGACGGCTTTTTTCAGCGCGGCAACAGCTTCCTGATACTGCGCGAGCTTTATCAAAATAGTGCCGAACTCGGTTTGGTATTGCCCGTCTTCGGGCTTGAGCTTAACGGCTTGAGCCAACGCTTTTTGCGCTTCCGTATCTTGATTGAGCTTATTGTAAGCGCGTCCGAGATTAAATTGCGCGGCATCGTCCTTCGGATTTTTCGCCAGAATTTTTTTATAAGCTTTTACTGCATTTTCAAACGCTTTATCCGATTCGCTCAGTTTCGGAACGCCCTTTTTTACCTTTTTTTCCGGAGACGACTCGTCTTCGGTCAAAACTCCCGGGTCTTTTTGTTCGTTTTCAAGCAGCGAATAAGCGATTCCGAGTTTGAAATGCGCTTCGGCAAAATCGGGATTTAATTTAACCGCTTGCCGGTAAGCCTCGACGGCTTTTTCGTTGTCGCTCGTGTCAAAAAGTTTATCGCCTTCGGCTAGAGCTTCGTTAGCATCGGAAAAAACAGGCAGCGGAGTATCTGCTGGTTTGGTGACAATTTCCTGATTCGTTTCCGTATTTGAAGCAGAATGCAAGTTTGCATTCGCTGAATTTGAATTACTTGATGAACTGTTCTTCGAGCAGCCGACACTTAAAATTGAAACTAAAACTACAAGTATAAAAACTTTCTTCATAACGCTTTCTTAAAAACAATTCTTGATTTTTCGATAGAGGAAAAAATCTCTTCTCGGTGAATTTTAACCTGGCGGAAATACAAACGGTCGCCCGCCGAGCAGGTGAACGTGCAGGTGAAAAACCGTCTGCCCGCCGTCGGAATTTGTATTGATAACCGTTCGGTAACCGTTTTCGGCAAAATCTTTTTGGCGGGCGATTCGAGCCGCCGTCAGCAGCAAATGTCCGAGCGTTTCCTTATCCGATTTTTTCGCCTTATCTAATGAATCGAGATGCTCGCGCGGAATGATTAAAACGTGCGTCGGCGCTTGCGGGCTGATGTCGTTGAAAGCCACGCAGAATTCGTCTTCATAAACTTTAGCGGACGCAATTTCGCCCGCAATAATTTTGCAAAACAAACAATTTTCGTTCATAGGAAAGATTTATTAAATCACAAAGGCGCGGATTGAACAAAGCACAGCAAAAACTGAAAAAGTAAAAAACAGGAATTTTATTCCTGCAATAAAAAACGCCGTCAAAATAACAGCGGCTTGTTTTTAAAGTTAAAATCTCGTGTTCCGAAAGAAACTTATTGGCAAACGATTGTTATCAAACTTTCGTCACCGCTTGCGCCGCGTTACCCGGAAACCCTCTCGATTTTCGCACCGATTTTGCTAAGTTTTTTAACGATGGTTTCGTAACCGCGATCAATATGATAAACGCGGTCAACGACGGTTTCGCCTTCTGCCGCGAGTCCGGCTAAAACCAGCGAAGCCGACGCTCGCAAATCGGAAGCCTGAACCGGCGCACCCATCAATTTTGTTTTGCCGTGAACCGTTGCCGCGTTTCCCGCAATGTGAATTTCCGCGCCCATTCGCACGAGTTCCGAAGCGTGCATAAAACGATTTTCAAAAATCGTTTCCACGACCATTGCGTCGCCTGCGGCTTGTGTCATCAAAGCCATATACTGCGCCTGCATATCGGTCGGAAAATCGGGATGCGGCTCGGTCGTTACATCTTTTGAACGCAGACCTTTATCGGAGCATTTGACGGATAAGGTGCTCTGATTTAACTCTTCAATCTCGACGCCGGTTTCGCGCAATTTTTTGATAACCGCTTTGAGATGTTCGGGTCGGCAATTTTTTATTTCGAGTTCGCCATTTGTAATAGCAGCGGCAACGATAAAAGTTCCGGTTTCGATGCGGTCTGGAATAATCGTGTGTTCCGCGCCGCCGAGATTTTCCGCGCCTTCAATTTCGATTTGCTCAGTTCCCGCGCCTTTAACTCGTGCGCCCATTTTATTTAAAAGCTCGGCTAAATCTTCGATTTCCGGCTCGCGTGCGGCATTGTGAATCGTCGTTTTTCCTTTTGCCAAAACCGCCGCCATCATTACGTTTTCCGTTCCGGTAACGGTAACTTTATCAAAATAAACATCCGCGCCGACGAGTCTTCCTTTCGGCGCACGCGCCACGACATCGCCTGATTCGAGCGAAATTGTCGCGCCAAGCTGTTCAAACGCTTTGAGATGCAAATCAATCGGACGAGTTCCGATAGCGCAGCCGCCGGGAAGTGAAACTTTTGCTTGACCGAATCTTGCTAATAATGGTCCTAAAGCCAGAACGCTTGCCCGCATCGTTTTAACAAGTTCATATGGAGCTTCAAAAATTTCGACGCCTGCGGCGGAAACTTTATGAGTGCGGAGTTCCGGCGTGAGAACGGTCGCGCCCAAATCTTCCAGCAGTCTGCGCTGCGTAATCAAATCTTTGACATACGGAACATTATGCAAGATAACGGTTTCCGCAGACAAAAGCGTTGCCGCCAGACAAGGAAGAGCGGAATTTTTCGCCCCGCTTATTTCAACTTTCCCCTTGAGCGGTTTGCCGCCTTGAATCAAAAATTTATCCATTATTTGTTAAAAGCAAAAGTTCATTTTTAACTTTTTGCCGATTTTAGTTTTCCTGTTTGACGTAAACAGCAAATCTTACCACGAGATATGTTCCCAATAATATCAATAGTTATCCTTCAAATTCTATAATGAAGAGAATTGATTCAGAATAAATGATAGACAAAAGATGATAACGGATAAATTTTATCTTTCATCTATCAGCTATCCGTTATTAAACATTCCGAAAACAAAATCTGTTTCATAATTTGTGAAACACTACCGAATAAGCGGTTAGCAGAATCACTTTTTTATTTATAAGCGCAAATCATCCGCGTCGGTTCGAGATAAGTTTTGAATTTGATTTTCTTAAAACCCGACTCTTTCAGCCAAGATTTATAAACCTCAACACTTCGCTCGACATCGGAGGAATTCCAGCAAATGTCCTCCAGACAAAAGAGTATTGAAATTTCCGGTTGCAGACGGTCTTTGTCTAAAATCCAGCCGCTGACAATGCAAACACCGTCTTTGGGAAGCATTTTATATATGCGCGAGAAAAGTTTTTTATTCGTCTCCGCGTCGAACACCGAGAGCAGATTTGCCAGCAAAACAACATCAAAATCCTTCGGCAACTTGTCTTTTACAATGTCGCCACCGACTGTTTTAACTCTCGACTTCAATCGGCTTTTGGAAATAAATTCGTCGGCTTTTTTAACATTGTCGGGCAAATCGAAAACAGTCGCTTTGAGTTTCGGGTAAATTTCGCACAAACCGATGGACATCGCGCACGTTCCGCCGCCCAAATCGAGCAGATTTTTGTATTTTGAAAAATCAAAGTTTTTCCCCAGAGCGCGTCCGTGAAGCAGCGCGAGATTGTGCTGTTCCGCCATCGATTCCGCGCCCTGGTCATCTGTTTCGGGCATTTCCGCATTGCTTTCGCCGTATTTCCAGGATTTCAATTTTTCGGGCAAATCAGCCCACAGCGGATAAGAGCGGCTTTGATAGCGTTTGATTTGCCCGCCGAGAAAAAATTCGCTGCCTTTGACGAGAAAGTAATCGGTTAAAGCAGAGTTTCGATAAATTTTCTTTTCTCTTTCAAGTAAGCCGACCGCGACGCAGGCGTTAAGAAATCTTTCCATCGCAAGCGGGTGAATCTTGAGTCTTTTAGCTAAATCATCGGCGGCAAGATTTTTTTCGCGGAGAATTTTTGGTATTTCAAGTTCGACCAGCGCAAAAAGAACTTGCGATTTTTGATAGCCAATCGCAAGTTCGAGTAATTCGGCGGGTGATTTTATTTTAGGCGACATTTTATGGTTTCAGGACGATTTTGCGCCAGACATCTTTTTCCGTATTGAACTTGTCATAAGCCATTGGCGCCTCGCTCAAATTCAAGCGGTGCGAGATGACAAACGTCGGGTCAATTTTGCCTTCTTCAATCGCGGCGAGCAGTTTCGGCATATATTTGTGCATATTCGTCTGCCCCATTTTGAAGGTTAATCCTTTACCGAAAGCCGC
>DATLXD010000076.1:0-5582 GCA_035575965.1 Pyrinomonadaceae bacterium
AAAGGCACGCGCATTTCGTGGATAACCGACATCGGCTGGATGATGGGACCGTGGCTGATTTACGGCGCGTTGATAAACGGCGCGACCATTTGCATTTACGACGGTGCGCCCGATTATCCCGAAGCCGATAGAATGTGGGAATTTTGCGCGAAACACAAAGTCGAGATTCTGGGAATTTCGCCGACGCTCGTCCGCGCACTTGCCACGAAAGGCGACGATTTGCCAAAAAAACACGACCTCTCAAACCTTCGCGCCTTCGCTTCGACGGGCGAGCCTTGGAATCCCGCGCCTTGGTGGTGGCTTTTCGAGAAAGTCGGCGATTCGCGCATTCCGATTATCAACTATTCGGGCGGCACGGAAATCTCCGGCGGAATCTTGATGGGAAATCCGCTTCTTCCGATAAAACCTTGCTCGTTTCCCGCCACGTGTCCGGGAATTGACGCGGCAATTTTGGATGACAAAGGCGAATCTGTGACGCGCGGAAAAGTCGGCGAATTGGCAATCCGAAAACCTTGGATTGGAATGGCTCGCGGTTTTTGGCAAGAGCCGGAAAGATATTTGGAAACGTATTGGACGCGCTTTGAAAACATCTGGGTTCACGGCGATTGGGCGATGCAGGATGCGGACGGACATTGGTATATTCTGGGTCGCTCGGACGACACTTTGAAGGTCGCAGGCAAAAGAGTCGGACCGGCGGAAGTCGAAAGTCTTCTGGTTGCTCACCCGCTTGTCGCCGAAGCCGCCGTCATCGGCGTTCCCGACGAAATCAAAGGCACCGCGATGGTCGCGTTTTGCGTTTTAGTTGACGGACACACGGATTTTCAGCCCGTTGCTCTAGAATCAGAACTAAAAAAACTCGTCGCTAAAGATATGGGCAAACCGCTCGCGCCGTCGCGGATTCATTTTGTTTCCGCTCTTCCAAAAACACGCAACGCCAAAGTGATGCGCCGCGTGATTCGCTCGGCATATTTGGGGGAAGACGCGGGCGATTTATCGGCACTCGAAAATCCGAACGCGGTTGAAGAAATTGGAAGTTTTGGGAAATAATTGACTTTTATTTTCAATTCATTGTATAAACATCCTACTTTCAACTTATTTCAAATTTTGTATTTTCTTCTTGGAGAAAAAACTATGCTTGCGCGATTTTTATTGACTTTGCTGGTTTCCATAGCTTGTTTGTTCTATTTATATGGATTTCCAAAACGAGTTTCCAATCAATCTGCAAACGTTCCATTAGAATCGTCCCCAACCGCAGAATCATCGCAAACCGACTGCAAACCCTGCAAACCACCTCCTTCAGGAGAAAATAATAAATCTCCCGATGTAACTGATCTTACGCTGAGCCAAACGGAAGTTGCCGCGCCGTGTCCGAGTGAACAAGTTCCGCGAGAAGGTGTGGGTTGCAGTGATAAAATGAATGCACAAGTTACGACCACCGCGGTTGACCCGGAAAAAGATGTCATTATGTATCACTACACAGTTTCGGGTGGACGCATTGTCGGACAGGGCAAAAAAGTTTTTTGGGATTTGACGGGTATTGCTCCTGGCACTTATACAATTACGGCAGGCGTTGACGACGGCTGCGGCATTTGCGGTCAAACTCAAACCCGAACAATCACGGTCAAAAATTGCGATTGTGTAGTTTCTGTAACGCCGGTCGAGTGAAACTGTCCTGAGGTAACTCAGATGTGGTTGCCGTTACTCCGGGTCAAACTGTGCCCTTTTTAAGCAATGGCGAAAGCAAAAGAAATAACCGGACTTGATTGCGCGGCAGACGCTCTGGAATGGGCGGCAATTGTTCTGCGCGTGCGTTTTGACGAAGTAATCGAACTGCGCGGCGCGGCACTGGATTTTTCCGACATTGAAGGCGTTCATGCAATGCGCGTGGCGACGCGCCGTCTGCGAAGTGCACTGCGCGATTTTCTGCCGCTCTTAAAAAAGCGTCCGCTCAAGCGCGTAAGACGAAATTTGAAGGAAATTGCCGACGCGCTCGGCGCGGTGCGCGACCAGGACGTGGCGATACTTGCGCTCGAACATCTGCAAGCCGCCGCAATTGACCAAATCAACTTGCAAATTAAAGAAGGAATCGAAAAATTGATTGAAGAACGCCGCACGGTGCGTGAAACGGCGCAAACTGATTTAATTCAAACTCTCGATTCGGGCGGTTTGGCAAAACTGCAAGCAGATTTCACTGCGGCACTGGATAAAGCGGTCAGAAAAAATAAACGAAAGCGCGTCGTCAGCTTTAATGAAGCCGGAGGCGAAGCCGTCGCCGCGAGTTTGCGGGAGTTGGGCGATTTGGGCGCGTGTGTCTATGAGCCTTTCAACGTCGAAAAACTGCACGAAATGCGGATTGCAGCAAAACGTCTGCGTTATGCGGTCGAGCTTTTTACGGCTTGCTGGGGCGAGCGCGTTGCGCCATTTGCCGTCGAAATCGCCGAAATGCAATCGTTTTTGGGCGAAGTTCACGACTGCGATGTTTGGCTGGAAAATCTGAGCGTGCGGATGCGCAAGCGGCAAAACGGCGTGGTAACGGGAAGCGAACACAAAGCAGCCGTGTGGCTTTTGTCCGAGTTTATCAAAACCCGCACAAAAAATTATCGCGCCGCGCTCAAACTATGGAGCGAGTGGGAAACAACTGATTTTACCGAAAGAATGCAGGCAATTATTTACGATAGATGACTTGTCAAATATAATTTCAACGAACAAAATCTCGCCAACGGCTGCAAATAATCGGCACAATCACTAAACCGTTCAAATAATGAAAATTGATTCGATTACGATTTACACAATCGGACGCGGGCGGAATTGTTTCGCAGTTTTTTAGATTAAACGATGGAGTAAAGGAATCAATATTCTCTTTTTGTTTTCACCATTTAGAATTTCATCTCAAAACTGTTAATTTCATAAATTATAGCTAACCTGAAGGAATCAAAAATAATGAAAGTTAAGCCGGATATTCGAGCAATTACCAAACTTGTGCCGCCGAGCGGGAATCTCGTACAGGGACAATCGGAACTTCCGATTGACACGCAGCTTGCCCGCGAAGCCGCGAGTATTATTGCCGCCAGCCAGAATCATTACGGCGCGGCGGAAGGTGTTTCGGAACTGCGCCGCGTCGTTGCCGAGAAAATACGAGCTTACAACGGAATGCCGGTTGATGCCGATGCCGAAAAGCTGGAATTGTTAATCACGCCCGGCGGAACGGGCGCGTTGATTGCCGTCGCACAAACGTATTTGAGAGATAAATCGGCACTGGTTTTCGAGCCATATTATCCGTATCACCACCGGATTATCGAAGAATTCGGCGGAAAAACCGAAACTTTTCCTTTGCAAGCGGATTTGACTTTCGACAAAGACGGTTTGCGGGCGCGTTGTGTTGAATTAAAAGACCGCAGCGAATTTCCTTTGCGGGCAATAATCGTTTGCTCGCCAGCCAATCCGAGCGGCAAAGTGATGACCGCGACGGAACTCGAAGCGATTGCCGAAGTTTGTCAGGAACTCGATTTACTCTGTATTTCCGATGAAGTCTACGAGCATTACGTGACGGGCGAGCAGCCGCACGTTTCAATCGCTTCTCTTTCGGGAATGTGGGAGCGGACAATCACCGTCAATTCATTCTCAAAATCGTGGAACGTATCCGGCTGGCGACTCGGTTACGCTTACGGGAGTAGCAAAATAGTCGCTCCGCTCAACAATGCCGTCAACGTCATTTACGTTTGCGCCGCAACGCCTTTGCAGCTTGCGCTTTCGAGAGTTTTGATGGCGGATGCGAATTATTACAGTAAACTTCGGAATCGTTTCGACGAAAAGCGCGTTTTCGCTTCAAACGCGCTGCGCGAACTCGGCTTCGACATTTACAATTCCGGCTCGGCTTTTTATATCTGGGCGAAGATTCCCGAAGATTTCGACGACGCTTTGAAGTTTAATGAAATGCTGATGGAAAAAGCCGGTGTCGGCGCGGTTCCCGGCAGCGCGTTTGCCGACGGCGATGATTGGGATTCGTATATGCGAATCTGCATCGCCCGCGAAGATTCGGTTTTGCAAGGCGCACTCGAAAAAATGCAGAACGCTTTAAAGTAATAAACTGCCGCCGAGCATAAATTTTATGAACGACGAAACAGTCGTCTATACAATCGGACACGGACGACACGCCTGGCGAGATTTTCTCGCGCTTTTACAAAAATACGAAATCGCTTTTTTGTGCGATGTCCGAAGCGCGCCGCGTTCGCGCTGGGTGCAGTTTAACGGCGCGGTTTTGTCGGAAAATCTGCGTAAAAGCGGCATCGGTTACGAGCATCTGCCCGAATGCGGCGGCAAAACAATTGCTAAAACGGAAGATTTAGAACGCGGAATCGAAAGAATTTTGGAATTAGCGGCGGAAATGAAAACGACGATTATGTGTTCCGAATCACAGCCTTTGACGAAACACAAAACTGCCCGCGCAAATTGTCACCGCGTCGGTTTGCTGTCGCCGATTTTGAAAGCAAAAAGCGCGACGCGAATCGTTCACATTTTACCGAACGGCGATTCGATTGAGTTTGATGAAAGCGCGGTTGATTCGATTTGGTAATTTTCCAAAAAATTACTTCTTTTTGTTTTCCCTTTCACGAATTTCTTCGACCTGTACGCGAATTGTTTGGTTCGTTAATTCGATTCGCGGATTCAAAACCCGGTCGGCAACGATTGAAAACTCGCCGCAAATTATTTCGGCTTTGCCGTTTTCAATTTTCCAAGCGGGCAGATTCGTCTTTGCTGAAAAATCGCCGATGAAATTTTCGAGCGTTTGCGGGTTGCTGCGGTTTTCGTAAAAAATCTCGATTTGATAAAGTCTGCCGTCGTAGAATCTCAGATAAATCGCGCGAACTCCGCTCAGGGAATTCGGCGCGGGCTTTTTGATAAAGTTTTGAAAAAACGTGCGCTGACCTTTTTTCTTTACCTTGACTTTTAAGTCTTTGCCGAAAACGCTTCTGGCTTGTTCGGGTGATATTCCCAATCTTAAACCGAGCGGCGTCGGCACGTCGGGCAAACCGCAATTTTCCTGCGCCGCGCACGGCATCGAGCAGAAAAGAAAAAGTAAAATTAAAATGAATGCTTTCATAATTTAATTTAGTTTGGACAAAACTATCGAAACTTTGACCGAACAACTCGGAATTATTATAAATCAAATTTTAAAAGCCAGCCCGGATTTTATTCGTGCGCGTAAAAGTCTAAGAGCCTGTTTGGAAATTAAATTTTGAGGCGTTTGAGCATCAAGATTAACATCGACAGATATATCCAAGCCTCACTTGATTGGATTTCTCTTTCAATGTCTTTGCTCAATCGCCGATTTCGATTCAACCACGAGAAAGTTCTTTCAACTAGCGGATATGAACGAATTAATAACAAAACCAAAAACCGGAGACGAATTTAATAAATGGTTGTCATTCGGTAGTTTTCAATTAGCGGAAATCAAGGACAAAAATAATCTTGAACAGTATTTTTACGAAGGCGATTTTAACGGCGACAGCTGTCAAGACGTTGCTATAATAGTTCAGGGCTTAGAAAGCAAAACGGGCGAGAGAAATTTGGAAAATTTTACA
>DATLXD010000077.1:0-2045 GCA_035575965.1 Pyrinomonadaceae bacterium
ACTTTTGACGGTTACGCCTTGCGGAGCAAATAAAATCACGGGAAAACGCCTTTCGACAATCGCCAGCGGTCCGTGAAAAAAATCGGCGGAGGAAAATCTCTCCGCGACGACATAACAAGATTCCATCAATTTTAAAGCCAGTTCATAAGAATTCCCGTAATTCAAACCGCGCCCGACGACCACGCAGTTTTCCATAAAAACGTATCTTTGAACTAATTCTTCGACTTCGGATTTAAGATTTAGCGTTTTAGCGGCAAATTCGGGAATCTTCTCGTATTCAATTTTTTCATCGGCTAAAACCGATGCCAGCATATAAAAATGCAACATTTGTCCGGTGTAAGTTTTGGTAGCGGCAACACTTTTTTCGCGTCCGGCGTGAATAAGCAACGTTTCATCAACGATTTTTGCCATCGAAGACGCGGCTTCGTTGGTAATTCCCAGCGTGAACGCTCCCGATTTTTTCGCGCTTTCCAAAACCCGATTTATATCTGCGCCTTCGCCCGATTGGGAAACACCGACGACCAGAGCGCGATTCAATTTCAGCTTTGCTTTGTAAAGCGTAAAAACCGAAGGCGCAGAGAGCGAAACCGGAATGCCCGTCGTTATTTCCAGCAGATAACGCCCCAAAAGTGCCGCATTGTCGGAGCTTCCGCGCGCGACCAAGACAATTAAATCAATGTCCTTTTCACGCAAAAACGCGCCGAGTTTTTTTAGTTTTCCGCTTTCCGCCCGGATTGTTTTTTCCAAAACTTCCGGCTGTTCCGAAATTTCCTTTATCATTAAAGACATAAATTTTTATTATTTGTTTGAACTGTTCGACAATCTTTAAGTCGAAAAGAAGTCAAATCGTTTGCATCGTAGATTTACCGTCTTTGTGTAGAATTTTATTTTGCTAAACCTTCCTGCAAAATTTGCGACAAACGCCACAGCATTGCAAGTCCCGGATTTTCCTGGCTGTAATGCACGACCGGCATATCGTCGAGCGTAATCGCCATCGCAATCCGTCCGCGGCGAGTATAAATGATTCCGACATCGCTTCGCAGGCGGTCGAGCGCGCCGGACTTTGAAGCCGACGGAATCGAATCGAGCAAGCCGCGCCCGATGCCGTCGTTATACTGCTGGCGGCGCAAAATCGCCAGCATATCAGCCGAAGATTGTTTGTTAATTACTTCGCCCTTTTCCAGCATTTCCAGAAGGCGCACCATATCTCGCGGCGAAGACGCGCCGATGCCGAATACTTTGTAAAGCGGTTCGTCCCAAGCCTTGCTTCTCCCGCCGCCGCCGATTTTCCCCAAACTGCGCGTTTGTTTGAGTCCGAGCGCGTCCATTCGCGCATTCACCGCATCGGTTGTAATTGCGTCGAGAATTAAATTTGTCGCCGTGTTGTCCGAAACGACCATCATCAAATTCGTCGCTGTTTTTAAATCAATCTTCGTGCCGTCGGAAAACTCGCCCAACACGCCCGAACCGCCGAATCTGTTTTGTTTGGTCAGCGTGAATTCGTCAGTCCATTTGAGTTTGCCTTCGGCAACGTGGGCAAAAACTGCGGTCATAATCGCCAGCTTTATCGTGCTGGCGGTGCGAACTTGTTCGTCGGCGCGAAAGGCGTAATCTTTTCCGGTGTCGAGGTTTTTCGCGTAAATCCAAGCGTTGGCGCGAAAGTTTTCGAGTTCGGCTTTGATGCGTTCATCAAGCGTTTTCGGCGCGAAGGATGCGATTTTCGGTTGATTTTTAATCGGCGTTTTGACAGACTTTTGGGCGAATGCCGGCAAAGCGGCAGCCAGCAAAAGCGTCGTGCAGAATATCTTTCGATAAAGCATAAATTTATTTCGTTTTGAGCAAAGATTTTTTAAAGTCTTGATTTTTTGTTGACACTGACGCGCAATCGGCTTAAATATAGCTTAATTTAAAACGCCGAGCTATCAAAAGATAAATTATGTCAGCGGAAATAGAAATATCGCCAAATCGTTTGTTGTCGCTGGACGTTTTTCGCGGGTTAACCATCGCCGGAATGGTGCTGGTGAATAATCCGGGAACGTGGAGCG
>DATLXD010000078.1:0-3649 GCA_035575965.1 Pyrinomonadaceae bacterium
GAGCGCACGTCGTAGCTGCCGCTCATCGCAATCGTGCCGCGAAATTGGTCAGGATGTTTGAAATAGCAGTTTGCCGCGAGATATGCGCCGAGGCTTGCGCCTGTCGTTAGAGGTTTTGCGTCCTGTCCGCATTCGTCACGAATCAGCGGCATTACTTCTTCTGTAATGTAGCGGTCGTAGCGCGATAAAAGCTCGGCTTTCCACTGCGGGGAAGCCTGCTCGTTTAAGAGACTGTAACGGTTGACCGAATTTATCGAATAAGCGCGAAGCAAACCCGATTCGATAAATGGTTTGATAACCTCAACCAGCAGAAAACGCTCGTATTCAAGATAATCGGCGGCGGCGGTCGGAAACATTAAAAGCGGAAATCCGCGTTCGCCGTAAGCGACGAGCGGCATTTCCATTTCGAGATTGTGACTATACCAGGATGTGGTATTACGACGCATGAGTTAAGACTCCAGGTGGTTTGATTTAGAATTTTTGATTATGTGAGATTAAAAGAAATGGCTGTTGACCGCAAGTTTGAATAAAATTTTGCCAAATCCACCCTTTTATCTTATAATTCGTCCACTATGAACAAACTCTTTAACATACTGCCGTTTGTCATTTTGATTGGCTGCCTCATCTATTCACTTTATGGAATGCGCAAAAATAAGAAAAAACTGCCTTAAAAGTTTATCAGCAATACATAATTACATCACTGCCAGAAGATTTATCCGTCTCAATCCGCAATAATCCGTGTTCTATTTTATGTCCGCTTTTGCTTTTGTCCGATTTATTTTGTAACTGTTATTTCGCGCACCGTCGAATTATAACCGCCGTTGTCAACGAGATTTCCGTCTTTGCCGACGAGTTCGAGTTTGACTGCGTGTTTTCCTTCTCCGAAACCTGAAAGCCAAATCGGCTGCCATTTGTCAATCATTTTCGCTTCGCCGCCGTCAACCGAATAACGAACGTGATATTCGCCGCCGTCGCCTACAAGTTTTGCATTCATCAGCCAGAAATCAATCATTATATTTTCGGCATCCGCGCCTTTGTATTCGCCTTTCGGACGGCTGTAAGTCAAAAGCGGTTTTGTTTTATCAATCGCGCCCGCCGTCGAGTTTTGCACGTCTTTGCCTTCCGGCGCGGCGGAAGCGTTGACATTACTCATCGTTTGGTTGGCATTGGTCGTCGTCGGTTTTGAAGTATCGCCGCCGCCGTTTCTGACCGTGAAACGAATCATCTGAAACGCGCCTGAATTTTTATAGCTTTCGTGCCAGGGACGCGACGGGAAAACGCGCAGGGTATGTTCGCCGTCCGAGACGTTGCGAAGTTCAAATTCGCTCTCGAGATTGTAAAAAGCCTCATACGGTTGATTGTCTAAAATAACGTGAATGTGATTGCCCATTCCGGTCGTCGTATCCTTCATCGGTTTATAGCCTTTTAAATCTCCGGCGAGTGCGAGTTTGACTTTAACCGTTGAATTATTCACGGTTGCGCCGTCGGTCGGTTCGATAAATCTCAAGGTCGGCGCGGCTTGGTCTTGTTCGCCGCGCCGCGCCATCATCTCGGCGATGTTTTGCGGGCGCGAATTTTCCTGTTGATGATGCTCTTCGCCGGTTGCCGTTGCGTGAACTTGACCGGCTGCGCCGATGCCTTCGGAAGAATGGGCTGTTGAGCTTGGGTTGTGAATATTGTTATTAGCTCCCGTGTAACCGCCGGGACTTATCTGGTGGCTTTCTTTCGGGTCGCACGCCGCGAAAATGGCAAGTGCGATTAAAAATACGAAAAGTTTCGTCAGTTTCATAAATTTCTCCTTAAAATTTCGATTTTGAAATGATGATTTTTATTTTATTCAAATCTCACAGCATCGTTTTGTTGGTTAAATACTAGCGAAGTTTTGCCGTTTGTAAAAGTCGGAGCTATTTAAATAAGAAACGAATTTCACAAAGATAAATTTTAGAGATTAATTGATTTATACCGATAGCCAATTTCCTCGCCAAAATGTTTTACTATTACGAGCAATATACAACGACTAAGGTTTTGGAATCTGGAAAGAATGGAAAAATATAAAGCGGCGGAAACGACGGAGGCGGAAACTCCGATTTTAGTGATGTCTCCGCGCCGTCGCCTGGCGGTGACGATTGGCGTGATGACCGGAATGTTTCTTGCCGCGCTGGAAGCAACCGTCGTCGGGACGGCAATGCCGACTGTTATCGCTTCGCTCGGCGGGCTGAATCGTTACAGCTGGGTCTTTTCGGCGTATTTAATAACTTCGACCGTTACCGTTCCGGTTTGGGGAAAACTCTCAGACCTTTACGGGCGCGGACTGCTGTATCAAATTGGAATTGCCGTATTTTTAATCGGCTCGGTGCTGTCGGGAATAGCAACTTCGATGGAGCAGTTGATTGTTTTTCGGGCGATTCAAGGCTTGGGCGCAGGTGCGCTTGTGCCTTTGGCGATGACGATTATCGGCGATATTTTTACGCTCGCCGAGCGAACCAAAAAGCAGGCTTATTTTAGCGGCGTTTGGGGATTCTCAAGCCTCGTCGGCCCGATTGTCGGCGGTTTTATCACCGACCAGCTATCGTGGCGTTGGGTGTTTTTTATAAATATTCCGGTCGGACTCGCGGCGGCATTGATTATCGGCATTGCCTTAAAAGAACCGAAACGCACGATGCGTCCCGCAATTGATTACGCGGGCGCGGCTGTTTTGACGGCGGTGATAACGATTTTGATGCTGGCGCTCGTCGAAGGCGGAACGAGTTTTACGACGCTTCTCGCACCGCAAAATTTAATGCTTTTATCCGGTGCGACTTTGCTTGCGGTAATTTTCGTCCTGATTGAAAAACGCGCTGCCGACCCGATTATTCCTTTCGGGTTGTTTCGCAACCGAACCGTCACGGTTTCCGTTATCGCAGGTTTTATGGCGGGCGTTTCGATGTTCGGCGCAATCTCTTTTGTTCCGCTTTTCGCGCAAGGCGCGCTCGGCGCGACTGCTACGGAAGCAGGCTCGCTTTTAACACCGCTGATGCTCAGTTGGGTCATAATGTCGATTGTCGGCGGGCGACTTCTGTTGCGCGTCGGTTACCGTCCGACGAGCATCGCGGGTTTCGTCCTGCTGACCGTCGGTTTTATTTTTCTCTCGATGAACGGGCGCAACACCGCACGATACTGGCTTTATTTTGATTTGGTTTTAATCGGCGCGGGTCTCGGATTGACGATGCTCACGTTGCTGATTGCCGTCCAGCAATCGGTTTCGCGCACGCAACTCGGAATCGCAACGTCGCTGAATCAATTCGCGCGTTCGATTGGCGGGGCAATCGGAGTTGCGCTGATGGGAACGGTTCTTTCAGCCGGACTCGTCGCCGAGCTTAATAAACTCGTCCAAACCGACAGCAGTTTGATGAACGCCGAACGCGCTGCCGAACTCGCGGCAAATCCAAACGCTCTTATCGAACCGCAGGAGCGAGCCGCTCTGCCGCCGAAAGTTTTGGACGCGCTTCAAGAAGCAATGGCAGTTTCGCTGCAGAGAGTTTTTTGGGTTGGGACGGTTTTGTCGGCAATGGCTTTGCTGGTTTGTTTTTTCCTGCCGCGTCGTGAAGATGAGGAAGATAAAGAAATGGAGTCGAGGGGGATCGAACCCCTGACCTCATGACTGCCAGTC
>DATLXD010000079.1:0-2246 GCA_035575965.1 Pyrinomonadaceae bacterium
AGCCACAGCCGGATGCCGTTTTGTTCTTTGCGATTTTGCAGAAAATAGAAAACGCCGAGCGGTGCGCCGCAGGTTAAATAAATTATCAGAAAGTCGAAGGAATTCATCATTTACAAAGATTGGCAACGATTATGCCAACGCCGAGACGGTTTCAAGAAGTTTTGAAACGTGTCTTCCGACAAGCAGATAAACTACACGCAAAAAAAACCTGGAACAAACTTCGTGAAAAATCGTTTAATTAAATTAGCAAAGCGCGAAATTTTTTTATCCGCTTGGCAGATTGCAAAAGTCGGATTTTTACTTTTGAAATTTTGAGTTGGCAACAGCAAAAAGAAAATTTTCGAGCGTTTGAAAATTGGCATACAAGTTGCTTGAGCTAAAGCGGCGATTTCAAACCAAACTCTTTGCATTCTCATTTAACCGAAATTATAAATTATAGGAATTACCGTTATGACTGCGAAAGCTAAAGTTAAAGTTATCAAGAAAAGTGAACTCAAAAGTTTTGAAGCACCTGTAAAAATCGAGAAAAAACCGACACAGGCGGCGCGTGAAATGGTTTCGACCGTGACGAATTGGGTTAATGATTTTCAGCAGCGTCGGCGCGAGGAAACCAAACAAGCCATCGAAAAGTTTTTTCCGGCTCAACCGCAAACAGGCGAAATGTAATTTTTTAATACAAGCCGCTCTTTTAAGCGGTTTTCGATATTGAATCAATACACACGAAGGATAGTTTTATAAAGCTATCCTTTTTTTGATGAAAAGTTTTCGACTTTGAACAATTATTTAATCTAAGTTGAGAGTTAAGAAAGTTAATAAACTGCTGAGGCGCAGAGGCGCAAGAACTGTGTAGCTTCTAAGTTTGTTAAACTGCAAAATAAAATTTATTCTTTGGTTATGCGGGAAAGAACAATTGTTATCACGGGAGCGAGCAGCGGAATCGGGCGTGCATCCGCTTTGATTTTTGCCGAAAACGGCTGGAATGTCGTCGCCGTCGGGAGAAACGAAAGAGATTTGGCGACACTCCGCGACAAGGCTCAAGACAAGGAAGGCGTTGTTAAAATTCATCTGGCGGATTTACTCGAAGCAACACAACTCGAAAGAGTTATCAACGAGACGCTGGGAAGTTTTAATCATATTGACGCATTGGTCAACGCGGCGGGCATCATTTTGAACGGCTCAATCGAAAATACGCCGCTTGAGGATTGGGACAAAATGATGAACATAAATCTGCGCGTTGTTTTTGCGATGATGCAGAAATGTGTTCCGCATCTTGAATTAACGAAAGGCAATATTGTCAATGTTTCCAGCGTGGCGGGCATTCGTGCGTTTCCGAATGTTCTGGCGTATTGCGTTTCAAAAGCGGCGGCTGACCAGCTGACCAGATGTTCCGCGCTCGAACTTGCGCCAAAAGGTATTCGTGTCAACGCGGTCAATCCGGGCGTGGTCGTTACAAACCTGCATAAACGCGGCGGAATGGCGGATGAAGATTACGAAAAGTTTTTAGAAAATTCTAAAAAGACGCACCCGATTGGGCGAACCGGGACGCCTGAAGAAGTTGCGGATTTAATTTATTTTCTGGCTTCGGAAAAGGCGGGCTGGATAACGGGCGCGACTTACGAAATTGACGGCGGACGCGCTCAGACCTGCGCGAGGTAAATTTCAAAATCCTAAAGTATGAAATTCCAGCTTTTGCCAAGCACGTTTGACGAAAACGGCTGCGCTTCACCCAAACAGCACTTGTCGTGTTTTGTGATTGACGACTTGGTGGCGATTGACGCGGGAAGTTTGGCGATGGCTTCCGGCGAGACGCAAAAAAAACAAATTCGGGACATTGTTTTAACTCACGCGCATCTCGACCACATCGCCGGTTTGCCGCTTTTCATAGATGATTTGTTTGCCGCAGTGACCGAACCGATTCGCGTTCACGCAACAACCGAAGTTATACAAATTCTTGAACGCGATATTTTTAATTGGGATGTTTATCCGAGATTTTCCGAGCTGAAAAATGATGCCGGAGCAGTTTTGGAATATCGTCCATTTGAGATTGGAAAAGAATTTTCAGTCAAACATTTAAATTTCAAATCCGCGAGCGTCAACCATAAAGTCCCGACAGTCGGATTTGTCGTATCCGATTGCAAGACAACTTTTGCGATTAGCGGCGACACGGCTGAGATGAATGAATTTTGGGAAGCGGTCAACAAAGAAGAAAGTTTGGATGCGATTTTAATCGAATGCGCTTTTCCGAA
>DATLXD010000080.1:0-4779 GCA_035575965.1 Pyrinomonadaceae bacterium
GTGCCGAAAAGAACTTTTTATTTGCATCTGAAAGAATGTGAATACCGTTTTAATCATCGCACTGAAAACTTACAGCTTTTGCTGTTAAAATTACTTGAGCGTTTTCCGCTCTGATTACTTTTGCTACCATAGACCCTTTTATTTTTCCTTTAGAGCGATTACAAATCGGATTGCCGAAAAGTTCGGAGACTTCGCCGTTAGACTCAAAAGTTCACTAAAAAATATTATTTAGCTTTCACAGCTTCGATTTTTCCACGCGCTTGGAAACCATCGGCGATGCGGCTTGGGATCGATTCAAAAACAAGCAAAAGTTTATTGTTTGCAGTTGTTCCCGAAACTTTGAGCGACGGTTTCGGATTTTCCGAAAAACTTCCCGCGTCGAGTCTTGCCAAATCAATTTTGCCGTCTTTTATCAAGCCGGAAGTCGCTTCGGATAATTTTCGCGTTTTCTCCACGCCTTTACCCGCAAGGTTGAAAACAAGTGTCGCGTTATCGCCGAAACTCAAAACGCCGATTGTGCCTTCCACGCCGAATTCCTTTCGCGTTCCCGCTAAACCGCCCGAATACTCAAACGTGCCGGAAGTGATTCGGTAAGTTTGCACTGTGTTTTTCCAACTCGCTGAAAGTTCTAAATTTATATAATTATTTTCTTCGAGCGGAACGAGCGCAACTTTGAAAGGCGTGGTGATAACTTGCGTAACCATCGCGTCTTTCGGCGGATTAATCGTCTCAATCGAAACTCTTCCCGCCGAGCTTTTTATCGAAACCGAAAAGCCGCCGGTGTTTTTCTCTCCCGCAAAAGCCGCAACAACCGCCGTGTTGCTGAAATCAATTTCTAAAACAGGTGGTAGATTTTCCACAAGATTTTGCAGTTGCGTGTAAGTTTCATTTGAACGTGCCACAAAAACGAAAGGCTGTTCGATTTTGGAATACGCGCCTTCCGTCAAAATTTTTATATCGTCGCTCATTGGTTTATCAATCGGTTTGCTACTCACCGTTTTGTCAATTATTTTTGCAGTTTTCGTTTGGGGTTTTTCAGGCGTTCGGGGTTTTTTAGTTTGGGCTGAAGCACAGCCGATTAAAGTAAAACTTATTAAAACCGACGACAAAAGTTTGAATGTTTTCATAGTAATTTTCCCCTCCAATTTATTTGAAAGACAAATGCAGAACGCACTTTTTTAGAAAATTTGCGATAAAAAATTTTCAAATTAAAAAAACTAGATTCGCATTTTTTCGGCAATCTCTTTCATTTTCGCTTTAATCTCCGCTTCGTCAATCTTTTTCGCTTGCCCGTCGCGGTAGATTTCCGCGCCCGCAACCATCGTCATTCTAACGTCCCGCGCATTTGAAGCAAAAAGCAAAGCCGAATAAACGTCGTGAACCGGAATTTGCGCGATGTTATTGAGTGAGATGACAATTAAATCAGCTTGTTTGCCTGCTTCGAGCGTTCCGATTTCCTTTTCGAGTCCGAGCGCACGCGCCGCACCGAGCGTCGCCGTTTCGATGATTTCTTTTGCACCGGAAAATCGTTCTCGGTTCTCTGAAACCCTGGCAAAAAGCGTCGCAAAACGCGCTTCTTCCAAAATGTCGCAGGTGTTGTTGCTGGCAACCGAATCGCTGCCGAAGCCGACGCGAATTTTTTCCGCCAAAAACTTTTCAAACGGCGCGATGCCGTGTCCGAATTTAGCGTTTGATTTCGCGCAATGCGCGATGCGGGAATCTGTTTCGGCAATCAATTCGATGTCTCTGCCGGAAACTTTGATGCAGTGTGCGAGCAGCGGCTTTGCCCGCAAAACGCCGATGTCTCTGAGATATTCGACGGGCGAAATTTGCGGTGCGTTCCATTCGAGATTTAATTTTTTATAAAGACCTGCAAAAAAACCTTCACCCTTTTGGAAAAAATCTTGCTCTTGATTCGATTCGGCTACGTGAACGGTAATTTTTACGTTTTCAGAAATGGCGTAATCGGTGATTTTCTCAAAAAGTTTTCGGCTGACCGTGTAAGGGGCGTGCGGCGAAAGTCCGACTTTGACCGTTTCGATTTCGTCTTCTTTCAGCTTTACAAATTTATCTTTGAGCCGGGCGAAATCGTTTTCAGCTTCTTCATTCTTCGGCGAAAATTCTGTTTCCTGAAATAAAATTCCGCGCAAGCCATTTGCTTTCAAAGCCTGCAAACCTGCTTTGCCGAAACGCCCGATGTCGCCGAAACAGGTTACGCCCGCCCGCGCGCCTTCGAGTGCGCCGAAAATCGCCGCTGTTTCGATGTCTCGTTCGGTTAATTTTTCAGCGCGTGTCACGGTCAATTTCATCAGCCACGAATAAAAATCTTCTTCTACATCGTCGAGAAATCCGCGCATTGCCGTAATTTCGAGATGCGAATGACAATTGACAAAACCCGGCAGGATGACGGCTTCGCCAAAATCTTCGCGCGTCGCGTCGGGAAATTTCTCGGTGAGTTCGTTTTTTGCGCCGACGGCAATTATTTTTGTTTTATCAATTGCAATCGCGCCGCCTGAAATCGGTTGGGCATAAATCGGCAAAAGCCAATCGGCGGAAAGAATTTTCATAATTACGGATGCGAAATGGTGAAAATTAAAAAATAAAACCCAATGTCGATTGGTCGTAATATCGTTTCAAAATCGAAGAGACATAAGATTTTGTCGAGGCAATATTGATTCTTTCGATAAATTCCGCTTCCGTGAGTTTCGCGGTGTCAATGTCTTTTGTCCAATCTTCAACACGGCTCGAACCGGCATTATAAGCAGCGAGCGTCATCGCTTTTTCTGCCGGAAAGCCGCGATATTTTTCGCCCTTTTTTTCCAGATACCAGCAGCCGATTTGAATGTTTCGCTCAGGTTTTTGCAAAAATTCAATTGTGTTTTCAGCCGTTTGTTTCTCAAATTCCCGAAAGCCGGTTTCTTTTGCCCATTCACGCGCCACCGTCGGCGTAACCTGCATCAAACCGACTTCGTCGTCCGCGCCGATTTTCCAGCTTCGGAAATAGGTTTCCTCATAAATCACGCTCCAAACTAGGTTTTCATCCAGATGATAGACGCTCGCCTGCCGCGCGATTAAATCGTCGTAACGATGCGTCCAAAATTGATTGAAGGAATAAAGCCCGACAAGTGAAAAAAGGACGAGAATTATTAGACTGGGAAGTAAATAACGACGCATTCCGATTTTGGATTTTAGATTTTTGGATTTTGGATTTTGATTAGTCTTGTATAGAAATAATAAACCTGCCGAATCTTTAGTTTCTTCTCTTAAACCGTTTCCAAAAATTCACCGTTCGGTGCGAACGGTCAACACCTTCGTAACCTAGGCGGGAAACATTTGACTGCAAAATATGACCTTGCAGCCAAATGTCGGCTTTGACGAACGCTCCGATTCGTAATTTTTTGCCTTTCAAAGCACGTTGATTAACAAGAATTTCAAGTTTCAGTTCGCCTAAATCCAGATACAGCCAATATAAATCACTTCCCGAAAGATCGTTGCGAAGCGTGTTAAAGGCGATGACCTTGCCGCACAAACTCCACGCATTTTCGCTGACGCTGATATGCGGCGGCATTTCGTCGAAAGATTTCCAATAAACCCTTTCGCTATTTTTCACGACTTGCGCTCGGTAAGCCAATCCGCATAATCCGATTCTGAGGAAAGTTTCTTCAAAAATTTGCGCTCCGACTTCCGTTAGATTTTGCAGTTCGAACAAAACTTCCGTGTCGGTATCTTCGACGAATCCGTGAATCAAAACTTCGCCTTCTTCGTCGAATTCGGTCAAAATAAAAGGCGAAATTTTTTGCTCGTAACGCGCCCGAAAAGCCGGACGACAATCGGCGTAAGTAACTTCGCCCGTGCCTGATTCGTAAAGCATAGTCCACACTTCCAAGCCTTCGCCGAGTTTGAGGCAGCGTCCGTGAAGCACGCCGCTCTTGCGCGTCAGGCGCGAAACTTCGCCGCGATTTCGGGCATCTTCTGCCAAATCGTTAAAAGCGGTTTCATTTGTAATTTCGATGCCGATGGCATCAAAAGCAATTTCCATAACTTAAAAGTCTAAACCGGATTTTGCGGTCGTCTCAATTTTAACTTTGCCGTTTTTGCCGTTTGGCTCACTCAAATCATACTGCTTTTCGTCTTTTGCAAATTTATCGGAACGCACCATTTCCGCAAATAAATCCACATCGTAATCGGCTTGGCGTGACATCTCTTGACGAATTTCGAGCAGAACTTCCAGGAATTTCGGGCGGCGATACATTTCTGCATAGTAAAGCGTTATGCGCGAATAAGCAAAGATGATTAAACCGTGTGGACGAGAAATTCGGGTGTCACAATCATCGGCACGAAAAATCCGGCGGCGGTATTAAAAAGCCGAATCCGCGCCTGGCGGCGGACATTTGCCAGATGCCCGAAGTTCCACGTTACCAAATAATCGATTTTATGAAAAGAAGCAAAGGCGACGTGAAGCGCGTCGGCAATAAACCGGCGGTGAAAAATCCCGCGTGAAATATAACCGTCGGCTAAGATGGAAACTTCTTCGGCAAGCTCGAGAGTTTCGAGCGGCGAAATCAGTTTCAGATAACCCGTGCGGTGCGGCTCGGTTACTTGTTCGAGTTCGCGCTTGACAAGCACCGAACAAAAGGCGCGATATTCGCCGAGTTCGTGTTCCCACCAGCGAATCGTTAAATCGCGCCGAAAAGGTTCGCCGTTATCGAGGTATGCTCCGATGACGGAAGTTTCGAGATATAAACTTTGCTTCATTAGCTAAAAAATTCAAAGTTCAAA
>DATLXD010000081.1:0-3173 GCA_035575965.1 Pyrinomonadaceae bacterium
GATTGCAGCTTTGATTTGTTGGGCGTTCCACTCGCTGAAACCAATATAACGCGCCTTTCCTTCCTGCACGACTTCCGAAAGAGCAATCATCGTTTCTTCGAGCGGAGTGTTTTCGTCGTAACGATGACATTGATAAAGGTCAACATAATCAGTTTTCAGCCGTTTTAGCGAGTCGTTAAGCTGTTTGTGAATCTGCACGCGCGACAAACCAAAATCGGTTTCGGTCATCGGAAAGAAAAGTTTCGTCGCCAAAACATAAGAATCGCGCGGTTTATCCTGCAAAACTTCGCCGAGAAAAGTTTCCGCCGCACCTTTGCCATAAACATTCGATGTGTCAATAAAATTAATACCGACTTCAAACGCCTTTTCCACACACGCTTCCGCCGCTTCGCGTTCAACGCCACCGGAATACGTCAGCCACGAACCCAAACTGATTTCTGAAACCTGCAAATCGCTGTCGCCCAATTGCCTGTGTTTCATACAAAATTTCCCCTTGTTATAAATTTATTTACGAGCCAAATCGTTAAACTACAGATTATATTTTTCATCATCATATGCAAATAAGAAAAATCGAATTGAAGTAAATGTTGAAAAGATGACTTCATTTATGTATCTTCTTTGTAGAAACTTTTTGGGGAAATAATATGAAAGTTCAAATTCAAAAATGGGGAAACAGTTTGGCTCTGCGGATTCCGAAATCCTTCGCGCTCGAAACTAACATTGAACAAGGCTCGACGGTTGAAGTTGCGCTTGAAAAAGGGCAAATTACGGTAAAACCCGTCAAAGATGAAATAACGCTGGAAAGTCTTTTAGTGGATATAACAGAAGAAAATTTGCACACGGAAATTGATTTCGGAAAACCGAAAGGCAAAGAGGTTTGGTAATGGTTTATGCCCCCGAACGCGGCGATGCCGTTTGGCTCAACTTCAACCCGCAAAGCGGACACGAACAAGCCGGACGACGACCGGCAATCGTCGTTTCGCCGTCAAGCTATAATCGCAAAGTCGGCTTGGCTTTGTTTTGCCCGATTACAAATCAAGCAAAAGGTTACCCGTTTGAAGTTGCGATTCCGAAAAACGCAAAAGTTTCGGGCGTTGTGTTTTCCGACCAAATCAAGAGCCTTGATTGGCGGGCGCGAAGTGTTGAATTTATTGCTAAATTGCCTGATTCGGTTGTTGATGAAGTTTTGAAGAAATTGAAGTCTTTGCTTTGATAAGTGGGGCATAAAGTTAAGGGAAGAACTGTTAATTTTAGATTAAATTTTTTTGATTTGAAAAAGAAATTAGAAAAGTAAATTAGTTTACAGCAACTCAAATTAGGACACCACTTAATTTCTATATTTTACTTTTCATCATCTTCAATTTTCTTAAAGTTATAACGCAACAAAACACGAAGCGGTAAAGTTTTACCGTCCCGCGAAGCCGCTCGCCACTGCATTTTGCGAATAGTCTCAGTAACAGATTCATCAAGACCGAAACCAGCCCAACGCACAATTTCCATTTTTAGAATTTTGCCGTTTTCGTCCACGTCAATCTTCGCGTCAACCGTCACTTCAACACTATAAAGATTGGCGGTTTTTGTATATTCGGGCTTTATACGTTTATAAGGTAAAGGCGGACGAAAGTTTTTCGCTTCCGGCGAATTCTCTACGGGCAATTCCTCTAATTTCGCAGCAGGTTTTTCGCTTAATTCCTCTTTAGCGGCGAGTTTCAACCTGCCAGAAAGCTCCGCCGATAAGTCGCTTAGCGAATCAAACAATTTCCTTTTTGATTTTTCTACAGTTTCGGTTTCGCTGTTTATCAATTTCCAAAAAACAAGTCGTCCGGTGTGCGAGCTAACTGTATAAACAATGGCGAATGATTCGTAAAACTCTTTCTTTTCAAACGAATAACGCCGCAGTGTGCCGACTTTGACAAGCAAAAAATAGTCGCAGCCGATTGCCGCGCCGATGTTTTTCGCCTCCGCGAGCGATAGGTTAAAAGGCTTTTCGTAGTTTGTCGAACGATACGCAGTTTCGCTTAAGGAAGCATCTAAAACTCTGAAGTTTTTTGAAAGCGAAGTTTCGAGTTTTTCCGCGAAACTCCGGCTCTCCGTGTTTTTTTCGGGAACGAGAACGGCGATTTTCGATTGAGCGTAAAAAGTGAGCAGTAAGCAGTGAGCAGTAAGCAGTAAGCAGAAAACTTGAGCCAAGAAAGATGTCTGAGTTCTTAGCTTGAATGCTGAAAAGAATTTGAAGTTACACTGTTCACTACTCACTGCTTACTGCTCACTTTTTCCCAGTGATAAATTTTTGCAATCTCCGCTTTTAGTTCGGGCGGAAAGCAAACGCGGTGCATTTGATAGCTTTTTTGCAAGCCGCGCACCGCCGCGCTAACTTCCGAGATTTCTTTAATTTGCGGACGGGAAAAACCTTCTTCGACGTAAATCAAATTTTTCGGGTCGGCTGCCGTCGTCGTATAAAAGTTATACGGCGCGTCGCCGGCGCGGTCTTCGATAAAATAATAGCTGGCATCAAAACCGGCTTTTTCCACTAAATTTTTGGCTTCGTCAAGAAATTTTTGTCGCTCATTTTCGGGCATATCGAGGTCGAAGATTTTGAAAAGTTTGCGATTTAGGAAACGCTTGGCTAAATCCGACAAAATTTTATCGTCCGCGTTTTGCCACCTTTTGATGTGAAACATTATGTCCGCGTCGTCAAGTTCGAGATGTTCCTTTAAAGATAATTTTTCGCCTTTCAAAATTTTCTCAAACGGCGTTCCCTGTGCAAACCAAACACTTTTCTTCATATTAAAAAGCTCTAAAGCGCGGCGCAGCAATGAACGCAAAACCGTCTCCGCCGAGCGCAAAGTCCGGTGAAAATAAACCTGGCGGAACATATAATATCTGGCTTGCAGATAATCTTCGACAGCGTAAATTCCGCGTGCCGACACATACAAACGGTCGTTTTCTTCATCGATTTCAAGCGATTTGATAATCCATTCAACATCGTAAATGCCGTATTTTGCGCCGGTCATTAAAGAATCGCGCAGCAGATAATCCATTCGGTCAACGTCTAATTGCGAGGAAACAAGCTGCGCCAAAGCCATCGGGCGAAAGTTTCCGCGAATAATGTCGGCGACGTTTTCCGCAAGTTTCGGAGAAAATTCGTGCAGAATTTGCCCGACTTCCGTCTC
>DATLXD010000082.1:0-4141 GCA_035575965.1 Pyrinomonadaceae bacterium
GACCCGATAACATTATCGGAATTACTCGGACACGGAGACTTGAAAACTTTGAAGCGATACGCCCACCCAAGTTTTGAGCATAAAAGCCAAGCTATAAAACGAGTGGAAAAATTGAATGCAAAAGCAGTCTAAAACGGCAAATGGTTACGTTTTTAGATACAGGCGTTTAATTTTGGTTTTTAGTGCGCTTGTAAATACTTGATAAACATAGACTTAATAAGGATAAGAGAAAAATCTTATATGAAACTTCGCATACTTTATCACGGAAACTGCTTTGATGGTGTTTCTTCCGCCGTCGTTTTTTCCAAATTTTATCTGGCTAAAATCAACGGGGACACGAAAATTTTTTACACGCCGACGATGCACCGCGCGGGAAACGCATTTGACACCGAGCAGTTTGACGGCGACGAGAATGCGATTGTCGATTTTAAGTATTCGCCTGACAAACGCCTCGACTGGTGGTTTGACCATCACCAATCGGCATTTCTCAGTCCCGAAGATGAAGCCGATTTTCAGGCTGACCGTTCGGGTAAAAAATTTCTCGACACAACGAGTAAATCCTGCGCGGAATTTATCGCTCGAATTGCCCGCGAAAAATTCGATTTTGAAGACGAATCGCTCGCTGAACTCATTCACTGGGCGCACATTATTGACGGCGCGCTTTACGAATCGCCAGCGCAGTGCGTCGAACTTCGCTCGTCGGCTTTAAAACTGATGCAGGTTATCGAAGGCGAAAAGGACGCGCCGTTTGTCGAGAAAATCATCCGCGATTTGACCGAAAAAAGTTTGGACGAAGTTGTGAACGGCGAAGAGATTCAAACAAAATTAAAGCCGATTTTGCAGCAGCATCGGCAAATGATTGAAATTATCAAAGAAAAATCGAACTATTCGCGCGGCGTGGTGAGTTTTGATTTAACCGAACAATTGGTTGACGGCTATAATAAGTTTATTCCGTATTATTTTTACCCGCAGACGACTTACAACGTCTCGCTGACGCAAAGTGCGTTTAGAACGAAAATCTCGGTCGGCTCAAATCCCTGGTCGCCGCGTCCGCGCTACCATAATATCGCGGAAATTTGCGAACGCTACGGCGGCGGCGGACATGCGGTTGTCGGAGCAGTTTCGCTCAAGCCGGAAGAATTGGAAAAGGGGAAAAAAATTATGCGCGAAATTATCGAAGAATTACGGTTTAACGAATGATTTTTTGATACAAAATTTATGTTTCTTAAAATTAAGGACTTTGGCTTTTGGCTGTTGAAGTTAAAGAAATTTGTAAACATTTGAAAAGTTTTCAATGCCATTTTGAAGCTAAACTATGAAATATCTTCGCGCAGTTTTTCGGTTTGTACTATTTATCGGTTCGACGCTCGGGCTTTACAGCATTTGGTTTATCGGCGCGGGCTTTATACCAAATAAACAAATGTGGCGACAATGGGCTTTGGGTTCTTGGGCGCGTGCCTTCGTCAAAATTTCCGGTATGCGCGTCGAAGTCGTCGGCGTGCCGCCGCGCCCGCCGTTCTTCCTTGTTTCCAATCATTTGAGCTACACCGATGTTGCCGCCATTCGCTCTGTATTGGAAGGCGTTTTTGTGGCGAAAGGCGAAATGGAAGGTTGGTTTGTGGCGGGAAGAATCGTGACTGATATGGGAACAATTTTTATCAACCGGCAAAACAGACGCGATATTCCGCGAGCCGGCGCGAAAATTATCGAAAGGTTGGAAAGCGGCGAAGGCGTGATTGTTTTCCCCGAAGGCACAAGCACCAAAGGCGAGATGGTTTTGCCGTTTAACTCTTCGTTTTTAGAATTTGCGGCGCAGAGAGATTTGCCCGTTTCCTATGCGTCAATCACTTATAAAATCCCGAACGATTCGCCGAAAGCCGTGGACACGATTTGCTGGTGGGACGAAAAGACTTTTGGCGAACATCTTTGGGAACTTTTTCAAGTAAAAAAATTTACGGCGGTGATAAGTTTCGGAAACGAGGCGGTTCACAACCCGAATCGTAAAGAACTTGCAAAAACGCTTTGGAATAAAGTAAATGATAATTTCGTTCCAGTTGTATAAATTTGGGTTATCTTAGGAGTTTGCCAAACTTTTGAAAGCACATAAACTTCGTCTTTCGGAATTTAATCTTCCCGAAACATTTTTCCGGCTGCGCCGTATTAGCCGAATACAATTTATAAATTAATTCTTCAGGAGAAAAAAATGCGTATTTTAAGTTTTCGATTTGCGATCGTTGTAACCGTTTTTTTATCAATCTGGACATCTGCCCAAGCTCAGAGCATTGGTTTCGACATTCGCCGAATGGATACTTCGGTCGAAGCCTGCACCGATTTTTTTCAATATTCCAACGGCTCTTGGATAAAAAACACACAAATTCCCGCCGCTTATTCGCGCTGGGGAAGTTTTAATATCTTAGGAGAAAATAATAACAATCTTTTGAGAGAAATTTTGGATGCAGGCGCAAAAAATAAAGCCGCGGCAGGCAGCAATCAACAATTGATAGGAGATTTTTACGCTTCGTGTATGGATGAAGCCGCGATTGAAAAAGCTGGTGTCAAACCGCTCGAACCTTACTTCAAACAAATTGACAAAGTTAAGGATACAAAGGAATTACAGCGTCAGATTGCGATGATGCACAAAATGGGAATTCCCGTTCTTTTCGGCTTTGGTGCCGGCGCGGATGCAAAAAACAGTTCGATAAATATTGCTAATGCGCGCCAGGGCGGGTTGAGTCTACCGAATCGTGATTTTTATACGAAAGACGACAAGAAATCAACCGAGACTCGCGCCAAATTTGTCGAGCATGTGACAAATATGTTCAAACTGCTCGGCGACGACGCGGACAAAGCGGCGATGAATGCCAAAACCGTGCTGGCGATTCAAACGCGGCTGGCAAACGCTTCAAAATCGCCGGTTGATTTGCGCAAGCCGGAAGAAAATTACAACAAAAAATCGCTGGCGCAGCTCGGTGAGATGACACCGAATTTTTCGTGGGCTGATTACACGACGACACGCGGCACGCCGCCCGTTACGGAAGTCAATATCGGTCAACCCGCTTTCTTTGCTGAAGTCGGCAAAATGATTTCTGATGTTTCGGTTTCCGATTGGAAAACATATCTGCGCTGGATGACCATAAATTCTGCCGCGCCGCGTCTGTCGAAAGCGTTTGTTGATGAGAACTTCAATTTCTACAGCAAATACCTGACCGGCACCAAAGAGCAGCAACCGCGCTGGCGACGCTGTGTCGGTGCAACCGACAGTGCCGTCGGCGAAGCACTCGGCGCGGAATATGTCAAAAAAGCATATACGCCGGAAGCGCAAAAACGAATGAGCGAATTGATTGATAATCTTTTTGCCGCTTACCGCGAACGTCTCTCGAATCTCGATTGGATGAGTCCCGAAACTCGTCAAAAAGCCTTGGCAAAACTTAATACTTATCAGCGCAAAATCGGCTTCAACCAAAATCCGCGCGGTTACGCGGGACTGAAATTCACCCGCGATTCATTTTTTGAGAACGGCAAAAACATTATCGAATTCGAGATTGCCCGCAATTTGAAGGACATTAATCAAAAGGTTGACAAAACTCGTTGGGGATTTACGCCTTCAACGGTTAATGCTTCTTATTCGCCCTTGCAGAATACGATTACTTTTCCCGCCGGAATTCTGCAGCCGCCGTTCTTTAATTTCAAAGCCGACGATGCAATCAATTACGGTGCAATCGGCGCGGTTATCGGTCACGAAATCACGCACGGATTTGACGACCAGGGCAGCCAGTTCGATGCCGAAGGTAATTTGAAATCCTGGTGGACAAAGGAAGACCGCCAAAAATTCGAGGAACGCGCCGCCTGTGTTACCAATCAATTCAACAACTACGAAGTTCAGCCCGGATTAAATATCAACGGCAAATTAACGCTCGGCGAAAATATCGCCGATTTGGGCGGATTATCGATGGCTTACGCGGCTTTTCAAAAATCTCTGGAAGGCAAACCGAAACCCGCCAATATTGACGGCTTTACGCCCGAACAAAGATTTTTTCTCGGCTGGGCGCAGGTCTGGGCAACTAAATCAACAGCCGAATTTGAACGCCAGCAAGTTTTAACTGACCCGCATTCACACGCGCGTTACCGCACTAACGGACCG
>DATLXD010000083.1:0-2286 GCA_035575965.1 Pyrinomonadaceae bacterium
TTTTTATCCAAATATTGATTATTCGCGCCGTGATGAACGCGATGATGCGAAGGCGTATTGAGGATTTTTTCGAGAAAACCGAGCTTGCCGATTAAATTTGTATGAATCCAAAATTGATAAATCAAATTCAAACCGTGCATCGTAACAAACGCCCAGAGCGGAAAACCTAAAAGCGCGGCTGGAAGATAAAAAATCCAATGCGTGATGCCGCTAAACCAGCTTTGCCGCACGGCGACGCTCAGATTATATTGATTGGATGAATGATGGACGACGTGAAAGTTCCAGAAAAATCTAACCTCGTGGCTGAAGCGGTGAAACCAATAATACGCAAAATCGTCAACAAACAACAAAATCGCCCACGCCCAAACGGTTTCCATCGGCATCTTGAACGGCGCAAATTCATAAACCGAAATATAAATTACACTTGTAAAAAGTCCGAACAACGCGCCCCAGGCGACACTCGCAAAACCGATAAAAATGTTTGCCCAAGTGTCTTTGCGGTCAAAATTTTCACGGTTTTCGCGTATCACGAGCCACGCTTCAATTGCAATCAGAAGCGCGAAAATCGGAATGGCGATGACGGTCGGCTTTAACATCTCAAATTTTAAGATTCGGATGAATCAAATGCAGTTGGCTATTTGATTAATTTTTTCATACAAACGCTGTTTTCGATATTTAGATATTGCCCGTAACTCGGAATTACTTCGTAGCCGCTTTTTTGATAAAGTCTGATAGCTTCGGGTTGTTTTACGCCCGTTTCGAGAACGCATTCGGAAAAATTTAATTCCTTCGCCCAAGTTTCAAGTTCGGTCAAAATTTTTCCGGCAATTCCGCGCCCGCGCTTTTCGGGATGAACAAACATTCGTTTAATTTCCGCCGCGCCCGCCGAATATTCTTTAAACGCGCCGCAGCCGACTGCCTTTTCGTTTTCGTAAGCGACGATGACTTCACGAATTTTATCAATCTTATTAAACTGCGCGTAAAAAGAATGCTCTGCGCCATCACGAATCTGCAAATCAGCGTCGAGAAGAGCGACGAGTTCACGAAAATCTGAATTGTCCGAATTTGTTCTGACCAGATTTAGCATAAATGACTGCCACTATTAGAATTGCGGTTTAAGCTAAAACAGGTTCTAAATTTTGCTCTTTGCAAGTTGTTGAAGTTCTTTCGACATCTTCGATAATTCCTTTCAATTCGCTTTTGGAAGCTCCGACAATTCTTTCTATTTCTTTTTCATTTAGATTTTTCGCCGCATAATTTAAGGCGGCTTCAAAAACTTGCAGTTCGTCAATTGAAATTTCAACTTCGGCTAACTCAACAGATGCGATTGATTTTGTTTTTAGGATTTTCATAATTATTTTAGCGTGATGCAGATTATATCAATCATAAGTCCATTCACTTATCGTTAATGTTTTACTTATTTCATCTGTCCAAATAATTAGAAAGTAATAACTATAAATCCAGTTTTCTTCGTGTCGAAGCCGTTTATCATTTTCGTCAAACCACTCTTTGCTGATTAAATAAAACTTGTCGGATTGGATGATTTTCAGAAATTCAATAAATCTATCCTTCAATTTTATAAAATCAATTCCATCCGTATCGCCCCAATCAACTTCTTCCGAATAGACATTGAGAAATTGCACAACACCATTTTTATTAACTATCTTAAAATCGCTTATTTTGACAAAATCTATTTCAAATGCTTGTCTTAAAAACGGAATATCGCCAGTATGATTTTTTATAATTTCTCTCCGACTTTCTTCGGCAAAAGAATTTGAATGAATAAAATAATCAATCAAATCATCTTTTGAAAGATTCTCGTCATTTGAATATGTAAATTCAGAAATGTTTATGCCTTGATAATTCTCATCAATTTCTTTCTGAGAATTTAACTTGAACACAGGCATATTTTGAATAAACAAAAATTTTAATTTCTAAAAAGCCGGTTCTTCATAAATGCCGTAAACATCACGAAGCGCAACGGAAATTTCTTCAACCGTAGCGTAGGCTTTAACTGCTTCAATCGTCGCGGGCATCGTATTTTCATTTGCTTGCGCCGCTTTTTTGAGTTTGTCCAAAGCGTTGGAAACCGCGCCGTTATCACGCATTTTTTTAGTTTGTGCGAGCCGCGCGAGTTGATGTTCACGGACGTTTTCGTCAAGCTGCAAAATCTCGATTTTAGAAAATTCGTCGTCCATCCGATATTTATTCACGCCGACGATGGTTTGCTCTTTGCGCTCGACGGCTTTTTGATATTGATACGCCGATTCTTGAATTTCTCTTTGG
>DATLXD010000084.1:0-6985 GCA_035575965.1 Pyrinomonadaceae bacterium
TTACAAGCTCGAAATTAAAATTGGTCAAAAACAAAGTCGAAGGCGTTGAAGAAAAAACCGTTGAAGGCTTTGGCGGACGATAATTTTATCAGGAGAAAATAATTATGAAATCATTAATCAATCATTTATTAAAATTTATGCTGCCCGCCATTTTATTATTCGCGGCAGTCGCGGCAAATGCGCAGGACGCTCGTCTGAATTTTGAAAAATTAAACGGTTTCGGCGAGCGCGCCCGCGATGTCGTCGAAGTGAATATCGACGGGAAACTGCTCGATTTGGCAAAGCGCGTAACGGTCAAAACCAACGATAAGGACGCCAAAAAAATCGGGCAGGCAATCAGCGGTTTGAAAGGTATCTACGTCAGGGTTTTTAATTTCGAGCAGGAAAACGAATACGACATCGCGGATGTCGAAGCGATTCGCTCGCAGTTACTGTCGCCGGGCTGGGAAAAACTGGCGCGCGTCCGCAGTAAAAAGAACAACCAGAAAATCGACGTCTTCACGATGTTTTCCGGCGACGTGATGAGCGGCGTGGCGGTCGTCATCTCCGAATCGAAAAGCGTCGCACTCGTTAATATCATCGGGACAATCGACCTCGATATGCTCGCCGAGTTGAGCGGTAAACTGAATATTCCGAAAATCGACATTGAAAAAGAAGCGGCGGACAAACCGAAAAATTAGAAAAGGAGTAAAAGCGATGACGATTAAAAAAGAGTTGATTGCCGCGTCGGGATTTCTGCTGTTAATGTTCGTGTTTGCCGCGCCGCCGGCAAACGCTCAAGGGAAAAAAGTTAATGAATACAAATCGATTGTCAAACATTTAAAGACCAGATACAAAGCGAAAAAAGTTTCGATTCCGATGATGTGGCTGGCGCGTGCCGCCGTCAAAGTCGCGCGTCCGGTCGGCGTTCAGAGTTTCAGCTTGACGATGTTTGAAAATCTGCAATTTACAAGCGCCACGCTCGACGCGGAAATGCAGTCGATGATGAAAAACTCGTTCGGCGTCGATTGGAGTTCGGTTTATCACGGCAGTTCGCGCGAGGGTCAGCAAATTTATATGTATATGCGCGACGAAGGCAAGAGCATAAATATGACGCTCGTAACGATTAATAAAAACCAAGCCGCCGTCATCCGCGCCCGGTTTCATCCCGACAAATTCATCGAATTCATCAACGACCCGAAAATTTTCGGTATTTCCATCGGCGACGACAATCCGCAGGCGATTAGCCGAACCGCCGCACCGAACGAAATTTCCGCTTCGGAGAGTAAAGGGCATTCCGGCACAAAGGGTAAAAAAGAACCATAGGAATTTCAGATTTTCGGGCTTGCCGGCTGTTTAACCCGCAGACTGTTTTTGTTGAGCCAATTGCAGAGATTTGCTTCAGTCGTGTTTTGATTGAAAGCCCAAACTTCAATCGCTCGCTCCTCAAACCATTCTTTGGCGTGAAAGTCCAAATATTCGCCGCAACGCATCGTCCAGACGATTATCCGCACATTGTTTTCGTTAAGCCGTTTTAATACCTCGACCGTGTGCGGAACATCCGCTCCGATTTCCGGATACTCGTGAGTTACGCACGTCCCGTCAAAATCAACCGCGACAACCTTATTTCGTTTCATCAAGCTATTTTATTAAAGAGTTGATTCACTAGATTACTTTTTAATAATCACCGCACCCACAACTCGCCAAACAGTTTTTATCGACGCGTAGCAGCAGGAGCAATCTTCCAAAGCTCGCCGTTTGCTTGGTCAGTAATCACATAAAGCGCGCCGTCCGCGCCCTGCCGCACGTCGCGGATGCGCTGACCGCGGTCTGCCAGCAGATGTTCTTCGCCGATTACGCGATTGTCTTTGATAACCAACCGCACGAGTCGCTGTTCTCTTAAAGCGCCGATGAACAAACTGCCGCGCCACGCCGGGAAAGCATTGCCCGTGTAAAATTGCGCGCCCGACGGAGCTATCACCGGATCCCAGTAATAAACCGGCTGCTCGTAGCCTTCCTTCTGCGTGATGTTGCCAGGAATCGGCTCGCCCGAATACTCTTCGCCGTAAGAGATAACCGCCCAGCCGTAATTTTTGCCCGTTTCAATGAGATTCAACTCGTCGCCGCCCTGCGCTCCGTGTTCGACCGTCCACAGCCGCCCGTTTTCGTCGAACGCCGCCGATTGCACGTTGCGGTGTCCGAGCGTCCAAATTTCTGGCAGCGCGCCCGATTGTTTGGCGAACGGATTATCAGCCGGCACCGAGCCGTCCGGGTTGATGCGGATGATTTTGCCGAGATGACTGCCCAACTGCTGCGTCTGCGGGCGCGTCGTCATTTTGTCGAAGCGGTCGCCGAGCGTGATGTAGAGCTTATTGTCCGGTCCGAAAGCGAGCCGCGAGCCGAAGTGCAGCCCGTTATCGTAAGTCGGCATCGCCCGGAAAATGACGCGCACCTGTTCGAGATTTTTACGGTCTTCGGTTAAAACTCCGCGCGCGACGCTCGTTCCGCTTCCGCCCGTCCGCTGTTCGGAAAAGCTCCAGAAAATCGTGCGGTCTTTCTCAAAAGTCGGACTCACTGCTACGTCGAGAAGTCCGCCCTGACCGCGCGCGGTGATCGGCGGCAGACCGCCTTGTCCGCTAACGGGCGATACGCCGCCCGCGCCTACGGGAAGCAATCCGCCAATCGGTTGCCCGACTTCGCCTTTAGCCGAAACGATACGGAGATTTCCCGTTTTCTCGGTAATCAGAAGGTCGCCGTTCGGCAAAGGCTCCACAGCCCACGGCTTATCCAAACCTTTCGCCAAAACCGTAACTTCAAAAGCCACGTCGGATTTAACCGCGCAGCCGCGAGTTTGTCCGGCAAAAGCCGCTTTTTGTTCGGGCGCGTTCGCCGTTCTTGTTTCAAGCGGTGCGCACGGCGAAGATGAAACTTTTGAGGCGGCAGTTGATGAAGCGGGAGTTTTAGCCGCGTCCGGCTTATTTTGCGCGCAAGCCGCACTGACAGTCGTCAGTAAAACGGTCAAAACAAATGCAATCTGGTTTTTCTTCATAGATTTATCAACCTTTTAAATACACTTTTTTGCGCTATTTCATCAGTTTTTAAACTGCTCGTATTCGTGTCGTAGGAATTACACCCGGAGAGCAGGACAAATAAAATAATCGCATCCAGTAAAATAAACTTTAAGCCGTATAATTTTCTCATTTGAAACCGCTCTAGCCGGTTGCTTTTAGTTTTCAAACCGCCAATTGTCATAAATTATTAGGATTGTTTTATTAAAACTCAATTGTTTACGCCAGATGCGAACGCCAATTGCAACTGTCGTAAGCATTTTGCGCGATTCGCAAATCTTCGTCCGTTTCAAAAAAGTCAACCGCGCCGCTCGTGATTTCATAAAACGCGCCGACAACGGCAATCTTATTGCTCGCTATCGCCTTTTGTATTGCCGGTTCTTTCTTGAGGTTGAAAACCTGCTGGCGCACATTGGCGACGACGGCTTCGCGCAGCTTGGCTTTTTCGTCGCGGATTTTTGCTATTTTCGAGACCGACGGCACGATTGAATTTAGCAAAGCCTGAATGCTCGGTGTTTCCCGCGCGCGGTCGGCGGCGGGCAACAAAGCGGCTTTGACCGCGCCGCAGCCTTCGTGTCCCAACACGACGACGACGTGCGTTTTCAGATGATTGACGGCGTATTCGATGCTGCCCGTCGTTCCCGGATCAACCACGTTTCCGGCGACGCGCGTGATAAATAAAGTTCCCAAGCCCTGGTCGAAAACGATTTCCGTCGGCACGCGGCTGTCGGAACAAGCCAGAATGACGGCGAACGGCGTTTGCCCCAAAATTTGAGCGCGGCGTTCGGCGGCAGAAAGTTCTGGACGACGCGCCAGCCCGCCGAAAAATCGGGCGTTCCCGGTTTTCAACGCGCGGAGCGCTTCCTGCGGCGTGCGAGCAATCGGGTCGCGCAATTGGGCGATTTCTTCCATTGTCGCGCCGCGCTTGACGGCATCGGAGATTCTCTGATCTTGCAGAATAGCGTCCATCGGCATCGGTGTCGGTGTCGGTGTTTGTCCTTTAATTGCCAAACCGCCGAGCGCTATTCCGCCCAAAGCCAGCAAACTCTTGCAAACGTCTCGTCTATCTATTTTATTTTCGCTCATAATTTCTCTTCCCCCAAAAGTTTTTTGTAAATAACAACGGTTATTTTACACTGCCATCAATCGTTTCGCTATTGAGCGAAATTTCTCAGCGGTTATTTTCATAAAGAAAACCCGTCATCAACATAGAGTCGAGCCGCGTCACGATAGAGATTTTATCCTTGCCGGATTTACTGTTTTTTCGGCAAGCTTTTTTTGCGTGTTAAAATGTCAGAAGATTTATAAACAAAATACTTTTTGGAGAAATAAACGAATGGAATGGCTTTCCGACCCCTCAATCTAGATTGCGTTTGCAACTTTAACTTTACTGGAACTCGTTCGAAAATATTCCCGATTCTTTTAGCCGTAATTTGCGCTCTCTCGAACGCGGCGCCGGTTTCGGCGCAGGACGCAGGCTACTGCCGTGCGAGTTGATGGGCGTGCCGTTTTTCGCGTCGGCGCGGGCGGAGCGGCGGCAGACGCGGCGGTCAGGGCGTGGCAAATTGAACGGCGTTTGACGACGCTTCTGCAAATTCCGCAGGCAATCGCCCCGGCTGTCGTTCGAACGGAAAACGAAACGCGCGTGATAACGGTTGCCGCCGTGCCGGTGTGATAGACATTTCTCTATATATTATCCAGCTTGCAAACTAACGATATAAATTCATCAATAGCATTCTCTTCCGTGTCAAAACCACACATCCATCTTACTTCGTTCGTGTTTTCATTCCAAATATGAAAAGGCATCAAATCTTGTAATAATTCGTTCCATTCGACCGGAATAATAGCAAATACTGAATTGGCTTGAACCGTCCTTGTAATTTTTATTTTTTGAACGTCTTTGACACCCTCAAACAGTCTTTTAGCCATTTCATTGGCATGTGTTGCTGATTTAATCCAAATTTTGTCCCGTAGTAATCTATGAAATTGAGCCGATATAAACCGCATTTTTGACGGCAACTGCATACTTTGCTTTTGCCGGTAGCGTAAATTTTGCGAGTAATTTTTGTTGAAAAAGACCACCGCTTCCCCAAAAAGTAAACCGATTTTTGTTCCGCCGACGGATAATATGTCAACACCCGCGTCTCGTGTCATTTCTTTAAGAGAACATTTCAGGCTAACTGCCGCGTTGAAAAGTCTGGCGCCGTCCATATGAAAGACAAAATCATGTTCCTTGAGAAGTCTACCTATTGCCAGCAGTTCTTCTCTTGTATAGACGGTGCCGTATTCAGTAGGTTGAGTTAGTGAAAATACTTTTACCTGTGGATAATGCTCATCACCCTTCCGAATGATGCTGTTCCTTATCGTTTCAATTTCTATCTTCCCCTCGCTGTTAGTTGCTAAAGGGACGAGTCTGCAACCGGTAAAAGTCTCTGGAGCAGTAGATTCATCAACGTAGAGGTGTGAGATGTCGGCGCATAAAATTGAATTAAAAGATTCGGTCGCGCAGCCGATACCTAAAACATTTGCTCCCGTCCCGTTAAAAACAAAGGTTACTTCAACATCACTTCCAAAATGTTTTACGAATTCTTGCCTGGCTTTTTCAGTAAAATCATCATAACCGTATGATTTAGCATGAAATCGGCTCGCTTCGGCAATAGCCTCAAGTATTTCAGGTAAAACGCCCGCGTAGTTGTCACTTGCCAGCCCTTTTTTCATTTTTTTATTGCTTATACACAAAAAGAACTTTTCCTTAGTCCTGAAATATATTTTTCTAATTGCAACCTGTTTATATTGACGGGAGATTTAGTGAGTTTGTCCAAAAATTCCTGATATTCGTAAAAATATGGATTTTGAGCCGTTGGTCTCTCCCGTGCGCTCGGTTGTTACAATTATCAATGAAAATATACAAAACGCCATATCAGAGTAACAACCTGACAAAAATAAAAGCTGTCGGTCGTGTCATCTCTCATTCTCAGAACGAGCGACAGTTTCCTTCACATCGAGCGGATGTTCTATCAGCGCTCAAACTAGCGAGCGAATCCATCCGCCGTCTACTGCGATTGATGTTCCGGTAATGTAACTTGCCCGTTCAGAGACGAGAAAAGCAGCGAGCGCGGCAAACTCGCGCGGCTCGCCCAATCGTTTCATTGGAATCTCGGCTTCCCATTTGGCATTAGCTTCCGCCGCGCTGATTCCTTCTCGTTCGGCTGCCGCCCGCGCCAGTTCCTCGACTCGTTCGGTTCGCGTGTAACCGGGCAATATGTTATTAACCGTGATGCCGTGCATTGCTACCTCGTTAGCCAAAGTGCGGGCGAATCCGGTCACCGCCGCACGCAGGCTGTTCGATAACATCAGGTTATCTACGGGCTGTTTGACGGCGATTGAAGTGATGTTCAAAATCCGTCCCCAGCGCCGTTCTTTCATTCCAGGCAGCACTGCTCTGGTTAATTCCAAAACGCTGTTGAGCGTCAGGCGCGTTGCCGATTCCCACATCTCGCGGCTTAAGCTCTCAAATCGTCCGGCAGGCGGACCGCCCGCGTTGGTCACAAGAATATCAATCCGCCCGAATTCTTCGACACCGGCTTGAACCACTCTCGCCACGTCTTCGGCATTTGAAACGTCAGCGACTACATAAAAAACAGGTACGCCGGATGTTTTAGCGATTTGCTCGCCAACAAGACTGAGAGTTGCAGCGTTGCGCGCGCAAAGAACGAGCGACGCGCCCTCTGCGGCAAGTTCTTCGGCAACGGCACGTCCGAGACCGCGACTGGCAGCCGCGACGAATGCGACTTTTCCTTTCAGTCCTAAATCCATAATTATTTCTGTCTCAAATAATCGTCGCTTTTATCAAGCCAATCCTGACGCGGCGGGCTGAAAATATCTACGTCGAGCGTATCTTCAAGCGCTTCGGCTTTGTGCGGAACGTGCGACGGAAT
>DATLXD010000085.1:0-7916 GCA_035575965.1 Pyrinomonadaceae bacterium
CCGGCTTCCATCTTCGCGCCACAGTCGTTGCAAAATTTTGTGCCGACCGCATTTTGTTTGCCGCACGACGGACACGCAACCGTCGAAGAAGTTTGCGAAGATTGTCCGCCTTGTTGCCCGCCAGCATTACCGAAGGCATTAGCCATTTGTCCGCCGACGGCGAAGCCCGCGCCTAATCCTGCGCCTAATCCTGCGCCGCCGCCTTCGTTTTGCGCCGCGTCTCGAAGCGCGTCAGCCGCCTGAAACTGCATATATTTGCTTGCATCGCCGAGTGCGCCCATCGAACTGCGTTTGTCGAGTGCCTTTTCGACTTCTTCGGGCAAGGAAATGTTTTCAACGTAGAATTTCGTTACCTCTAAACCGTAGCCGCGAAAATCTTCGTTGATTTTTGCGCGAATCGCTTCGCCTAATTCTTTATACTGCGCCGCTAAATCAAGCGCGGGAATTTTCATTTCACCTATTGCGTCGGAAAATTCGGTAACGATTGCGCGTTTGAGTTGTTCGTCAATGTCTTCGGTTTGAAAATGCGCGTTTGTGCCGGCGACTTCCTTGATAAACTCGCGCGGGTCGGCAACGCGCAGAGAATACGCGCCGAAAGCGCGAAGGCGGACAATTCCAAAATCTTCGTCGCGCAGCATAATCGGGTTTGCCGTTCCCCATTTCATATCGGTGAATTGTTTGACATTGACGAAATAAACTTCCGATTTGAACGGCGAGTTAAAGCCGTATTTCCACGCGCCGAGTTTCGACAGAATCGGCGTGTTGCCGCCGTCAATTGTGTAACGTCCGGGCGTGAAAACGTCCGCCACTTGTCCTTCAAAAACAAAAACCGCAACCTGCGATTCGCGCACAATCAATTGCGCTTCGTTTTTTATCTCCTGTCCCGCCACCGGAAATCGATAAAGAATCGTGTTGCCCGAATCGTCAAGCCATTCGATAACTTCGATAAACTGATTTAACGCCGCTTCCTTAACTTTGTCGAATATACCCATTTTTCATATCTCCTTTGCAATTCTTAACGAAAACTATCGCACAAAGTTTCATTTGAGTCTAGAGAGTCTGGAGAGTTTTGAGAGTCTTGAGTTTCGAGTTACCACGAATTGTTTTTGACTTTCCGGGCCTTAAAAACTGCCCAGACTTTTAAAACCATAATCATCAACAAACCGCCTGAAACATCAAGCCAGACATCATAAATTGAACCTGTTCGCAACAAGTTAAAACTCTGGTTGTATTCGTCAATCGAAGCGACCAGAAAAACTAAAGCCAAAGAAAAAATAAACCAGTATCTTTGTAAAAATTCAACCGAAGAACTCCAGAAAGCGCGGGAAGCCCAGAAAGCTAAAATCGCATACTCGGATAAATGCGCGAGTTTGCGAATGTAACCGTGATAGAGGATTAAAGTTTCTTCGGGAGCATTAGGAAAAAGAAATTCTAAAAGCGGACGAATAAAACGCGAAGTGTTTGACATTGCGCCTTGCGTCGTCGAAGCAAACAGGATAACCACAATCCACAAAAAAAGCGGCGCGTAACGAATCGTTCGCCCACGCCATTTTTCAGAGAAGATAAATTTGTTCATTAACCTTCAACTACATTTTCTCGTAATTTGAAGTTCGAAATTGATTATGCCGCCGCCGCGCCGGAAACGACTTCGATAATTTCTTTGGTGATTGCCGCCTGACGAATGCGGTTCATATTCAAAGTCAAACTATCAATCAATTCGCCAGCGTTTTTCGATGCCGAATCCATCGCCGTCATTCGTGAACCTTGTTCTGAGGCGACCGATTCGAGCATCGAGCGATAAATCTGCGTTTCGACTTGTTTCGGCAATAACTTTCCGAAAATCTCGCTTGCCGGTTGTTCGTAGATATATTCGGCTTGCGCGGCATTTTGCGTTTCGGCTTCGTCGAGTGAAGTGCGCGGAATCGGCAAAAGCTGTTCGACTTTGACTTCCTGAGACATCACTGTTTTGAATTCGGTAAAGACGAGAAAAACTTTGTCAATCGTTTCGTCTTCGGTAAAGGTCTTGATAATACGGTCGGCGATTTCCACTGCGTCTGTGTGTTTGACTTGACCTGCGCCCGTCAGCCCGATGTATTCTTCGACAAACGTCATCTCGCGCCGCTTGAAAAAGTCGCGCCCTTTGCGTCCGACCGGAATCATTTCCGATGATTTGCCCAAGTTTGCCTTCAAAAAATTCTGCGTCGCCTTCATCAAATTCGTATTGAAACCGCCGCACAAACCTTTGTCCGCAGTAACCAGAACGAGCAGATACTTTTCATCGCCGCGCGTCGTCAACAGCGGCGATGAAAAATCGTCGCCGACTCTCGCGCTCAGATTGCCGAGTATTTCCGACATCTTTTCGGCAAACGGACGCGCCGCCGTCACGCGGTCAGTCGCACGTTTGAGCTTTGCCGCCGCGACCATTTTCATCGCTTTGGTAATTTGCTGTGTGTTTTTGACGGACTTAATCCGTCTTCGCATATCTAAAAGACTTGCCATAACTATTATCTATCTTGCAAAAATTCTTCAACCGTCAGTTTAATGTCGCTGACAATTTTTCGCAGCAAATTCGGCGAAATGTCTCTTCCTTGATGAACGGGAACGGTTGTGAATCTGCCGTCATCGTGCCGAAATTGCTTGTGCGAGCTGCGCTACCGAACTTCAATAAACCCGAGATTCTCTAAAACTTTAATAACTTCTCGCGGCTTTAAAACCGGAATGCTTCCCATATCAGCTTAAAGCTATCAACTGCGTTCCGACAAATTCAGTTTCAAGCTGCGGCTCGCCGTCTTCGAGAAGCATCTCAATAACTTCCCGCAGATTCGCGTTCAATTCATCAAGCGTTTCGCCCTGCGAATGTGCGCCCGGAAAACCCGGAACATAACCGACAAACAAGTTCGTTTCGGCACATTTTTCGACGACGGCGGTAAAATTATGAGTTTTCATAAAAATTAAGCATTCGCAATTGCAGCTTTGTCTTGATTATCCTGACTCCAGCGCGTCGCCTTGAAATCTTCGACCGCCTCTTTCATCGAGGCTTTTAAGTTATCATCAATAGATTTTTTGTCGCGCATCGTCTGCAAAACCGACGGGTGCGAGTTTTCCATAAAGCCGGACAAATCGTCTTCAAAGCGTTTCAAATCTTCAACCGCCACGTCGTCAGCCAAACCGTTTGTAACCGTCCAAATAATCAGAACTTGATTTTCAACCGGCATCGGCTGATATTGCGGCTGTTTCAAAATTTCCGTAAGACGTTTGCCGCGTTCTAGTTGATTCTGCGTCGATTTATCCAAATCCGAACCGAATTGAGCAAACGCGGCGAGTTCGCGGTATTGCGCTAAGTCAATTCGCAGAGTTCCCGCAACTTGTTTCATCGCTTTAATTTGCGCCGCGCCGCCGACGCGCGAAACCGAGTTTCCGACGTTGATTGCCGGACGAACGCCGGAGTTAAACAAATCTGATTCGAGAAAGATTTGACCGTCGGTAATCGAAATTACATTCGTCGGAATATATGCGGAAATATCGCCCGCCTGCGTTTCGATAATCGGCAAGGAAGTAAGGCTTCCGCCGCCGCGAGCATCCGACATTTTTGCGGCGCGTTCCAAAAGGCGCGAGTGAAGATAAAAAACGTCGCCCGGATATGCTTCGCGTCCCGGCGGTCGTCTGAGCAACAAAGAAATTTCACGATACGCGGCGGCTTGTTTCGATAAATCGTCGTAAATCGTCAGCGCGTGGCGACCGTTATCGCGGAAGTATTCGCCGATGGCAACGCCCGCGTATGGCGCGAGAAACTGCATCGCCGCCGAGTCCGAAGCCGAAGCGTTGACGATAATCGTGTAATCCATCGCGCCGCTTTCTTCAAGCCTTTGGCGAACCTGCGCGACCGTCGAAGCCTTTTGCCCGATGGCGACGTAAATGCAAATCACGTCTTTGCCTTTCTGATTGATAATCGCGTCAATGGCGACAGCGGTTTTCCCCGTCTGGCGGTCGCCGATAATCAGTTCGCGCTGCCCGCGTCCGATTGGCACCATCGCGTCAATAGCTTTCAAGCCGGTTTGCAGCGGCTCTTTCACCGGCTGGCGGTCAATAATTCCGGGCGCAATTCTTTCAATCGGATTAAACTCGCTCGTGATAATTTCGCCTTTTCCGTCAATAGGATTTCCCAAAGCGTCAACAACACGCCCAATCATCGCGTCGCCGACCGGCACGGACATAATTTTCCCTGTCCGTTTTACTTCGTCGCCTTCTTTAATTTTTTGAAAATCGCCGAATAGCACCGCGCCGACTTTATCTTCTTCGAGGTTGAGTGCAAGTCCGCGAACATCGTGCGGAAATTCGATAAGCTCGCCTGCCATTACCTTTTCGAGTCCGTGAATTTCGGCGATTCCGTCGCCAACTTTAATAACCGTTCCGACTTCTGAAACCGTCATACTCGTGTCGAAATTCTCAATCTGCTGCCGAATAATATCGTTAATTTCGTTTGCTTTTATACTTTCCATAATCTTTTTGTGATAAAACTATTCCTCAATTTTGAAGTGCGGATTTTCAATAATTCCAAAAACATTGCTGAACGGGTCTTTGAACTGCGCGACAAAAATTCCTTCGCCGACGTTCGTCGCTTCGGCGACCGTTTCCGCGCCGAGTTCCTGCAATTTTTGCGATGCGGTTTGAATGTCGCTCACGCCCCAATACGCGACGGCATTGTTGCCTTTTGTCACGTTTTCGCCGTCCGGGTCAAGCCCTAACTCATAACCGCCGACGTTGAAACCGACGTAAAAAGGTTCGTCAAAATAAGGCGCGAAACCAAGAACCGACAAATACCATTTTTTCGCCGCCTGTAAATCGTCAACCTGATAAATAACCGTTCGCAAGCCTTGAATCATTTGTTTCAGCTTCCAATCATTTGATGCTTGAGTTCCGCAAGGCGCGTTTTTACCGAGCCGTCATAAACGGTCGAACCGATGCGCGTAACGACTCCGCCGATAAGCGTTTCGTCGGTTTCAAAATTCAAGCTGACGGTTTTACCCGTCAATTTTGACAGATTCATCTGCATCTCCACTTTTTCAGCTTCGGAAAGCAACCGCGCTGAAGTAATTTTCGCGGAAACTGCGCCGCTTCGTTCTTCCAAAACGCTTGAAAACTTTTCGTTGATTTCACCGATTTCCGTCAGACGATTGTTTCTCAGGAGAACGCGCAGAAAGTTCGCCGTCGTTTTCGTCGGCTTTGTTTTTTCGATTAAATTTTCTAAAACTTTTTCCTTATTAACTTGAGAAATAGCGGGATTGTCGAAGGCGGTTTGCAAATCGGTATTTGCGCTTATCATTTGTTCCCAAGTTTTCAGTTCAACTTTGACGGAATCGGTATCGCCTGTTTTGGTAACAACATCAGCCAGCGCAGTCGCGTAGCGTCGGGCAACGGTTTCAACACTCATCTTAACTTAAACCTCCGATAGACTGAATGTTGGCTTTGACCAGCCGCGCGTCTTTTTCAGGATTGATTTCTCGCCTTATTTTTTCTTCCGCGAGGCGAATGCTTTCTTCGGCGGAAAAGCGGCGCAGCTCGGTTTTCATTTGCTTGCCGGTGCGCTCGATTTCATTGTTCGCCTGTTCATGCAATTTACTGATTTCAAATTCGGTCTGTTCACTGATGCGCGTTTTTTCGGCATCGGCTTCCTGCGCCGCTCGCTGACGAATCGTTTCGGCTTCGGTGTCGAGTTGAGCAAGTTTAGCTTCGGTTGCGGTTAGCTGCGCGAGTGCAGCTTGTCTTTCAGCTTCCGCTTTTATCAATTCGGCGCGAATCGTTTCGCGTTTTGCTTTGAAGGCTTCGGTGAGCGGTTTTTTCAACAGGTAAATCATTATGGCGACGAAAATCGCTAAGTTTAAAAATCTCCACAACTCAAAACCCGGATAATTGAAATATGTGTTCCAAAAATGAACGAAATTGTCCCAACCCGACGCGCCGGATGCGCCTGCGGTTTCGGCAAAAACTAAAATAAAGCTGAATAACATAAATTAAAAATTAAAAATTAAAAATTAAAAACCGAAGATATAGAAAAATTCCCTCTAATTTTGCATTTTTAATTTTTAATTGTCCCTACGTTGTTTTCAAAATGTTTGAACTGATTTTCTCCGCCATTTGTTCGGCTTGTTGGGCAATTGCCGCTTTTGCTTCGACGGTTTGGCGGCTTAGTTCTTCGGTTTCCTGTGCGACTTTCTGCGCGACCTCTCCTTTGACCGCGCCGATTTTTTCCTGTCTGAGTGCTACGGCTTGAGCGCGTTCTCGTTCAATCAATTCGTAACCTTCTGAACGCGCTTTGAGCATTGTCTGGTCGTAGCGCGATTGTTTGTCACCGATTTTCTTCAGTATTTCCTGCGCTTCGCTTGAACGCCCGCCTTTGCTCCGTTCGCGCGATTCGAGAACGCGGTTGATGGGTCGGAAAAACGTGCGATTTAAAACCCAAATCATCAGCAAAATGAGCGCAATGTGGATAAACAATGTGCCGTCCGGCACGAGCCGAACTTCTTGGAATGCCAGCAAAACCATATACTTTTTATATTATGTGATTGTTTGTATTAGTGCAAAATTTCACTAACTATTAAAAGAGAGAGAATATCACGCCCGCATTTTAGCGGTCAAGCAAAGCCCGAAACTGTCAGCCGACACAAATCAACTTGACAGTTTTTCTCGGAAACGCTTAGTTTTAATTCACGATTAATTTCGGGAGGCGCATCTGTTCTGGTGAGCGGCGCGGTCTTCAAAACCGTCTGTGAGATTGTGAGAGCAGTCTTAGGTGGGTTCGATTCCCACACGCCTCCGCCAATTTAATTTTGGATTTTAGATTTTGGATTTTGGATTAGTCTGAATTTCATCCGGCTAAAATTATGACAGAACAAGAGTTTAAAGATAGAACGAAACAGATTGCCTTGCGCATTATTCGTCTTGTCGAATCGCTTCCGAATAATCATACTGCACAAATCATCGGCAAGCAGCTTTTGCGCTCGGCGACTTCGGTTGGCGCAAATTATCGGGCGGCGTGTCGCGGAAAATCTTCGGCAGACATTCTGCATAAACTTGCTATTGTCGAGGAAGAAGCCGACGAAAGTTTATATTGGCTTGAATTATTAATCGAGTCTGAGATTGTGCCGGAAAAGAAACTTTCTGTATTAATGAGCGACATCGACGAAGTTGTCGCAATGACGGTTTCCTCCATAAAAACTTTACGTTCAAAAAATATGGACAATCCAAACTCCAAAATCTAAAATCTAAAATCTAAAATCCAAAATTATGAAACAGTGGATTTCCCTTAATATGACTCCGCAAATTGGACCTCACGCCGCGACGAAACTCCTCGAAAAGTTCGGCTCGGCGGAAAATGTCTTTCACGCTCGAAGACACGAACTCGAATCTTTGAAATTAAAACCCGAATCAATCGAAAGCATTTTGAAACGCGAGTTTCACGAAAAGGCGGAAGAAGAATTAGAAAAAGTCAGGGAAATTGGCGGCGATGTTTTAAATTTGGACGATGGAAGTTACCCGTTTTTGCTGCGCGAAATTTCAGACCCGCCGATAACGCTGTATGTCAAAGGCGATTGGCAGGTGTGTTTTGACCAGCCGTGCGTGGCGGTGGTCGGTTCGCGCCGCTGTTCGACTTACGGCGAAAATGCCTCGCAGATGCTGGCGCGTGATTTGGCGGCAAATGGAATTTGCATTGTTTCGGGCTTGGCGCGCGGGATTGACACAGCCGCGCACCGCGGGGCGATTCAAGCGAAAGGCAGAACAATCGCAGTTATGGGAACGGGAATCGGACAAGTTTATCCGAAGGAGAACGCGAAACTTGTTGACGAAATTTTGAACGCGGGCGGCGCGGTTGTTTCGCAGTTTCCGCTTGACACGCCGCCAATACCGGAAAACTTTCC
>DATLXD010000086.1:0-5776 GCA_035575965.1 Pyrinomonadaceae bacterium
CTTCGGCGAAGCGGGCGTCGATCTGGTGGGTGACACCGACAACTGCGTCATTCTCAACAACCTGATTCATCACTGTGGAAACGGCTTGAAACTGCTGTCGGCGCAGTCGAGCGACAACGCGATCTGGAACAACCAGACTTACGACCGAGGGCTATATCTCTACTCCTGGCGGGCGTTCATGACGCCTTTGACGACTCGCAACGCGGCGCAGGGTATGCCGGTAGAAACCGGACGCGGCATCAGCATCGTCGGCAACTTTGTGCATGGCTATTTCAACTCCATCGTGCCGCAAATTACCGGCAAACCCGACGCGCTGGGCGCCAACCGCGACATGGACGTTCTCGATAACATGGTCGCCAACAACGGCGACGACGGTTACGACGGCGGCGGCGTCAATATGCGAATGCTCGACAACCGGCACCCCAACACGCTCGAAGGCGTGAGCGCCGCGCCCATCGAGCGCGGGCCGGTCTACATCATCGGCAACCACGGCGTGGCGCGTAACTATGCCTTCAAGCTGATGAACAGCGTTCCAGGCACGGGCGCGGCGTTTTTGGTTCACAACAGCCATCTCGTGGTGGGCGGCGGAGCGATGCGGATGCCCGCCGAAGTGCAAGGCGGCAAACCTGTCGCCTTCGACCAAAAGTTCATCCACAACAACCTCTTTGTGACGACTGGAAATTTCATCTCTTAATGGCCGTCCCGAAGTCGTCCTCGATTTCAACGCCTACTGGCGTCCCGTCAGAGAGTCGCTTCCGGTCGCCTTCGATTGGAACAAGACGCAGAAATACGCGACGCTCGAAGAGTTTTGCGCCGCGACCGGCCTCGAAAAAAACGGCCTGATCGCCGATCCGCGCTTCATGGGGGCCGATTTCACTCAGGCCGATATCATCAAGGCTTACCAAGACGAGACGATTTTGCCCTTCGTCCAACGCAGCCGGGACGGATTCCAAGCCATCCAGTTCGGCTTGGGCAGCGATTCGGTCGTGCCGGGCGATTATGACGGCGACGGTCGAACCGACTTCGCCGTTGTCCGTAGGGGTACGCCATACACCTGGTATATCCTGACAAGCTCGAATTTCAGTTTCCGCGCGGTGCAGTTCGGGACGAAACCGTTCGTTACGACGCAAGCCGATTATGACGGCGACGGACGGACGGACATCTCGGTCTGGAATCCGCAGAACGGAACATTCTTTACCTTGCGTAGTTCAGACAACACGGCGGGGGCGGTTCAATTCGGGCAAAACGGAGATTTACCGGTAGCCAACTATGACACGCACTAAAGGCTGAAAATGATTGCCGCGCCGAATTGCAAAAACAACTCGGCGCGACAATTGATTTTCTCCTGCGTAAGAAAGTTAATTGATAATTAGCCAAAGCCTTTTGAATAGGAAACAAAAAAATAAAGTCTGAGAGTTTCGAGATTCTCGGACCTTTTAATTGCTGCTGTCAAGCAAACGAACCTATTTTCTCAGATTAAGAAGTTCATCTTTGAAAATGATGTTATTTTTGCTCGGCTTCTGACTTTCAAGCCACGACTCTCGACTGATGGCGTATTGCACCAATTCACGATTATAAAACTCGCCGAGACTGCCGAATTTCATTCCGAGCTTTTCCATCACGCGCCGCGAAGACGCATTTTCAGGCTCGGCAACAGCAACGATTTTGTCCGGCTTTAATCGTTCAAAGGCGTATTGCAAAAAAACCCGTCCGGCTTCGGTGGCAAAACCTTTTCCCCAAGCGTTTTTGGCAATCGCGTAGCCAATTTCAAGTTCATTCGTTTCCTTTAATCGCCACAACCCGCACCAGCCGACGAATTTTTTGTTTTGTTTTTCGACAATAGCGCAAAAACCGATATAGTCGCTTTCCCAGCGGCTTGAAACCAGATTTAGCCAGTTGACGGTCTCGATGCGGTTTTGCGGCGCGCGAATAAAACGCATCACTTCCGGGTCGCTCCGCATCGCAAAGACTTTGTCAATGTCCCGTTCGTCAAGCCGGCGCAAAATTAATCTGTCGGTTTCAAACATAACTCGGTGAGCAGTAAGCAGAGAGCAGTTTTACTTTTGATTTACTGATGTCATTGTTTAGATTTACGGATTTTATCTGCTCACCGCTCACTGCTTACTAAATAAGATGGATAAGAAGTCCATCCTTAAGTTTCGGCTCGAACCAAGTTGATTTGGGCGGCATAATCTCATTCATATCCGAGACAGCGAAAAGGTCGTCCATCTTAGTCGGAAACATCGAAAACGCGATTTTTGCCGAACCGTCATTCACAAACTTTTCGAGTTCGTCAGTTCCGCGTGCGCCGCCAACAAAACCAATGCGTTTATCGGTTCGCGCGTCGTTGATTCCCAAAACCGGCGCGAGCAAATAATTTTGCAAAATACTCACATCCAAATTTTCAATCGCATTCGGCTCTTGCGGAAAATCAACCGCAAATTTTAATTTGTACCAATTGCCGTTCATATACATACAGAATTCGCCGTGATTCTGCGGAACTTTTTCGCTCGTCCGGGAAACGACAAAATTTGCGCTGACTTTTTCAAGAAATTCCTCTTCGCTCAAATCGTTTAAATCCTTCACGACGCGGTTGTAAGCCAAAATCTGCAAGTCTTCCGCCGGAAACATTCCCGCCACGACAAAATTATAATCTTCCGCGCCCGTATGGTCGGGATTTTTCTCGCGCAAAATGTTTCGCGCAAGCCTCGCACTTTCAATTCGATGGTGTCCGTCAGCAATATACAGCGTCGGAACCTCCGCAAAAGCTGAAGTCAAATCTTCGGTCAATGCCACGCGCCAAATCGTTTGCTGCACGCCGTCCACGCAGCAAAAATCATAAATCGGTTTGGTCTGAGTCGCTTCAAAAATCAACAGCTTGATTCGTTCGGTGTGGCGAAATGCGAGAAAAATTAAACCAGTCTGCGCTTTGACGGCAAGCATATGATTCGTCCGGTCTCCGACTTTATCGGGACGGGTTTTTTCGTGTTTTTTGATAATTCCGAGTTCGTATTCATCGAGCAAGCAGCAAGCTACAACGCCGGTTTGTGCATGTGCGTCGGTTGAAAGTCGATAAACATAAAAACTCGGCTCGGCTTCACGAGCGAAGATTCTTTCGTCGATAAATTTTTGCAAATTTTCTTTTGCACGCTCGAAAACTTCGCTTGAATCGGGATTCGAGTTTTCAGGAAACTCTGCTTCCGGGCGTGTAACGCGCAAAAAACTGAGCGGATTCGCTTCGATAAACCGGCGGGCTTCCTGCTCATACACGACATCGTAAGGCACGCAGGAAACTTGCTCTGACTTTTCAAATGCGGGGCGCAAAGCACGAAAGGGTTTAATAATTGCCACTTGGATTCTCCTTGCAAAGTTGATCAGTTTTTACTTTTCATCGGTTATTCGCCGCGATAATCGTTCGGTAAGTTTTCATAAATTAAATTTTACTTGCTCGAATAGTTTTGAAACGAATGAAGTTTTGGGTTCGGTTTCATTTTCCGCTTTCCATTTTTCCACTTTTCATTTTCTACGGTTGTTTGCCTTGATTAATAATATCGTCGATTTTTTTGTTGTTTTCGTCTTCAATCTGCTCCATCATTTGGTTGGCAAAGCCCTGCTTGTCAATTTTCCAAACGCCTTCTTCACGAACAAACGGCACGGTAATCCAAGTGTCAAAAGAATCTTTCATCTCAATCGTCGCCCGGTCGCCGTCAACTTTTTCATTGCGATGTTCGACGGTTCTCTGATTTTCGCTAAACAGCGTTTCGCGCTTCATAATCTCGTCGAGCGTTACATTCTGCGCTTTGGCTTCCAGTTCAGCCATTTTTATCGAAGCGTCGGAAAGCAGCAATTTCATCTGCGTCGAATCTTTTTTCTTGATGGCAAGCGTGTAAGCCTTGAGCGTTTCGAGCGGCGTGGAAGGCACGAATTTGCCCGCGCAGGCGAAAATAAAACCAGCCGACAGCACAACTAAAAACTTTTTATAAAAACACATTTTTGAATAACCCCGAACCAAATCGTTATACTAACAAAACAAAAAGTATAACCTAAAACGAAGGAGCAAAAAAACGAATGGCGCGAAAAAAATTATCTGACAAAGAAATCGATTACGCTATAAACGAACTGAAAGGCTGGAAAATCGCCAACGGAAAACTGTATAAACACTTTACCTTTCCGAACTTTACCGAAGCGCTCGATTTTATAATTAAAGTCGGCGTGATTGCCGAAGAGCAAGACCATCATCCTGACATTTGTTTCGGCTGGGGCTACGCTGAATTTTCAATCACAACGCACGACACGGGCGGTTTGACGCAGAATGATTTTGATTTGGCAAATAAAATAGAAGAAATTATTAATCACAAATGAACACAGATAAATACAATTTTTCAGACAAGCCGAAGTAATTTTTTATAATTTGCTTTTGTCTCATTCTTACCTGTGTTTATCTGTGATTAAATTCTCTTTTCTTCTTTGCGGGAACCCAATCTTTTCGCTTATATTATTTGTTTATCCGTTTTACGAAATTTTAATAGAAGGAAACTTATAAAACAGTTATGGCAAATACACCAATTACGGTTGCACACGGCGACGGCATCGGTCCCGAAATTATGGATGCGACGCTGCATATTTTAAAAGAGGCGGGCGCACGGCTCGACATCGAAACGATTGAAATCGGCGAAAAAGTTTATTTGAGCGGCAATGCGGCAGGCATCGCGCCTGAAAGTTGGGAGAGTTTAAGACGCACAAAAGTCTTTTTGAAAGCTCCGATTACGACTCCGCAAGGCGGCGGTTACAGCAGTTTAAATGTCGCGGTTCGCAAAACGCTCGGACTTTACGCGAACATTCGCCCGTGCGTTTCCTACGCGCCGTATATCAAAACCAAACATCCCGTAATGGATGTCGTCATCGTCCGCGAAAACGAAGAAGACACTTATGCCGGAATCGAATATCGGCAAACCGACCAGGTGGAAGAATGTCTGAAACTGATTTCGCGTCCCGGCTCGGAAAAAATCGTCCGCTACGCTTTTGAATACGCCAAACGATTCAACCGCAAAAAAATCACCTGTTTTATCAAAGACAACATTATGAAGCGCACCGACGGTTTGTTTCATAAAATTTTTGACGAGATTGCCAAAGAATACCCCGAAATAGAAGCCGACCATTGGATTGTGGACATCGGCGCGGCGAAAATGGCTGACACGCCCGAAAACTTCGACGTTATTGTGATGCCGAATCTTTACGGCGATATTTTGTCCGATGTTGCCGCGCAAATCGCCGGTTCGGTCGGTCTTGCAGGTTCATCGAATATCGGCGAAAACGTGGCGATGTTTGAAGCGATTCACGGCTCCGCTCCAAGACGCGCCGGACAAAATCTCGCTAATCCGTCAGGGTTATTTTTGGGCGCGATTTTAATGCTCGTTCACATCGGTCAGCAGGACATTGCCGAAAAAGCGCACAACGCCTGGCTTCGCACAATCGAAGACGGCGTTCACACATACGACATTTTCAAGGACGGCGTGTCAAAGGAAAAAGTCGGCACAAAAGAGTTTGCCGAAGCGGTTGTTAAACGCATCGGACAAAAACCGGAAACTCTAAAAGCCGTCGAATACAAACAAGATACGGCGGAAGTCGCCGACAAGAAACCGATTTTTTCGACACCGACACCGCAGAAAAAAGAACTCGTCGGCGTGGACATCTTTCTCGATTGGTGGAAAGGCGCGTTTTACGGCGTGGCTGACGAACTCGGCGCACTGGTCGAAGCAGTCAACGGCGACGGCTT
>DATLXD010000087.1:0-4294 GCA_035575965.1 Pyrinomonadaceae bacterium
AAATGATTTTCAAAAATTTCGCCAACTCACATTCGACTATCGGCTCGATGGAAGATTTGGACGAGGCGACGGTTGACGATGTAAAAGAATTTTTTCGTGTTTATTATGCCCCGAACAACGCAGTGTTGGTAATTTCAGGCGCGTTTGAGCCGGAAGAAGCGAAACGACAGGTTGAAAAGTTTTTCGCGGGAATCGAAGCGCAGCCAAAACCGCCCGCCATCGATGTCGAAGAACCGTCGGAAATTGCCGAAAATTATCAGGATTACGAAGATAAACTCGCACCGCTTCCGGCATTTTTAATCGGTTGGAAAATTCCACCGCGCCGCACACCTGAATTCGATGCGATATATTTGGCAGGAAAGCTGCTTTACGACGGCGAAAGCTCGCGGCTTTACCAAAAGTTGGTCAAAGGCGAAGAATCAATCGTCCAGCTTTTCGGCTTTACCGACGAGCGGCGCGGACCTTCGAGCGTTATCATCGGCGCGATTCCGAAACCCGAACAGGATTTGAGCCGAATTAGAGAAACGATAATGAGCGAAATAAATGATTTAGCGACGAACGGCGCAAGCGCGGAAGAGATGCAGAAATTGCATAATCAGTTGATAAACGATACGGTTCGCTCGCGTCAATCTTCGATGGCACGCACGCAAGCAATTGCCGAATACGCCCTCTACGACGGCGACCCGACGCTGGTAAATACAGAACTCGACGACTTGCTCAAAATTACTTCGGATGACATAAAATCGGCAGTCGATAAATATTTGAAAACCGAAAACCGCGCCTTGCTAAATGTCATTCCGGCGGGAAAACCGTAAGTTCAAAGTTCAAGGTTGAAAGTTCAAAGTTGTGAATTCACAGTCGAGAGCTAAAGTTGAGCCTTGTGTTTTGAAATTAAACTCTGAACTTTGAATATCTAACTTGAACCTTAAACTTTGAACCTTGAACTTTGAACTTTTTATGATTGAAGATTTTCGCAAAAACGCGCCTGCACCGCTCGCGCCTATTCCGTTTGATATTCCTCAGCCGTTTGAAACTGAATTGGCAAACCGTTTAAAAGTCGTGATTTTTGAAGATTCGCGCCTGCCGATTGTCAGTTTTCGGCTGGCTTTTCGCTCGGGAAATATCGATGACCCGACCGATTCAAAAGGTTTAACCTCCGCAATGACTTCGATGCTGACCGAAGGAACGAAATCTTACACGAGCCGTCAGCTTGCCGAAACAATCGAAAGACTCGGTGCAAGCGTTTCGGCAAATTCGAGTCACGATAATACGATAGTCGCGGCTTCGGCTTTGTCGCTTTATACTTCGGACATTTTAAGACTGATGTCGGAAATCGTTTTGTATCCGACGTTTCCCGAAAGCGAGTTGAATCTTTATAAACAAAACACGATTGAGAATTTAAAATTTCAGCGTTCGCAGCCCGGCTTTCTGGCGGACGAGCAAATGTCGCGCGTTATCTTTGGCTCGCACCCATATAGCGTAACCGCGCCGACACCGGACGATATTGAAAAGCTGACGCGGGAAAAATTAGCCTCGTTTCACACTCAAAAATTCGTGGCAAACAACGCAATTTTGATAGTTGTCGGCGATATAAATCGTGAAAGCATTTTGGGAGAAATTGAAAAAACGTTCGGCGATTGTAAAAAGGGAACTGTTGAGGAAACAAAATTCGACCAGCCGCCAAACCGCGCAAACGTAACTCTGACAATTGTTGACCGTCCCGGCTCGGCGCAGTCAAACATCGTGCTTTCAAACTTAGCGATTGAGCGCGGTCATCCCGACTTTTTTCCGGTTTTGGTGATGAATCAAATTTTGGGTTCTGGCGGTTCGTCGCGTTTGTTTATGAATCTGCGCGAGGAAAAAGGCTACACATATGGAGCGTATTCGAGTTTTGACATGCGTCGCCAAGCGGGAACATTTGAAGCGACCGCCGAAGTCCGCACGGTTGTTACGGGCGATTCGCTCAAAGAATTTTTCTATGAGCTAAACAAAATCCGCGATGAAAATGTTTCGGAAGTAGAACAGAGAGACGCGAAAAACTTTTTGACCGGAGTTTTCCCGATTCGCGCCGAAACGCAGGAAGGTTTGACGAATTTGATTGTTTCACAAAAACTTTATGATTTGCCCGCAGATTATCTGCAAACTTACCGCGAGAAAATCAGCAAAGTTTCGATTGAAGATATTGACCGCGTGGCGAAAAAATATATCACGCCCGATAAAATTGCGATTGTCGTCGTCGGCGATGCCGAAGAAATTTTGCCGCAAATTCAGCCGTTTTCCGCCAACATCGAAATTTTTGATACCGAAGGCAAACCGCAGGACATTTCAAACTATGGCAAACAAGTGAGCGGCGAAACTTCTGATGTGGGCGGAGATTGGAGTTTAACAATTGATTTTCAGGATCAAAGTCTTCCGGTCAAATTAAAGCTCGAACAAATAGAAGATAAAGTTAGCGGCTCACTCGAATCAATGCTTGGCAAAGGTGAAATAAGCGATGGAAATGTAAAGGGAAATAAATTTTCGGCAACCGCCAAAACGCAAATCCAAGGTCAGGACGTTGAGATAACTATTAACGGAGAACTTGAAAACGATACGGATTCACAATCAAATCAATCAAGCGTATCGAATAAAATGAAAGGCACGATTTCGATACCGATGGACGGCGTTTCCGATTTGCCGTTTGCCGGAATAAAAGAAAATTGAGATATGATGAACAAAAACTTTATGGGCAAAAGTATGAAACGAATCTCTATAATTTTTATCACTCTTTTCCTGCTTTATTCAGCTGAAATATCCGCCCAGCAACCGCAGCCGACTCCGGTTCTATATTCGGAAAAAACGCTTGCTCAATTAAAACAAATCCAGCAATCCGCGCTTCAAAGTGATTATGCCTATAAACAAACGGCGTATCTTTCATACAATATCGGTGCGCGGCTGACCGGCTCACCGCAAGCGCAGCGGGCGGTCGAATATGTCGCTGCCGAAATGAAAAAGCTAGGTCTTGAAGTGCGTCTGCAAAAATTAACCGTTCCGCATTGGGTTCGCGGCGAAGAAAAAGGCGAACTCGTCGAATACGACGGAATGGCGCGTGGCACGACGCAAAAAGTCGTGCTGACCGCGCTTGGCGGAAGCATCGCAACCGCGCCGAGCGGTTTGGTTGCCGAGATTGTCGTCGTCAATAATTTTGACGAACTCGAAAAGCTCGGACGTAAAAATATCGAAGGTAAAATCGTTCTTTTCAATAATAAATTTGACCGCGAAATGGCGACGGTCGGTTTCGGCGGAGCGGCTTACGGGCAAGCGGGAATTTATCGTCGGCAAGGCACGATTGAGGCTGCTCGGCTCGGTGCGCTTGCCGTCTTAGTGCGTTCGGTAGGCGGCTCGCAAAATCGTCTGGCGCATACCGGCTCAATGCGTTATGACGAAAAAGTTACAAAAATTCCCGCCGCCGCAGTTTCGTTTGAAGATGCGGAAATGATTGCTTACTTGGCAAAAATGGGAACGGTTAAGATAAAACTTCTGCTCACGCCGCAAACTTTGCCCGACACGACAAGTTACAATGTGATTGCCGATTTGAAGGGAAGCGAAAAGCCCGATGAAGTCGTGATTGTTTCAGGTCATCTCGATTCTTGGGATTTAGCTCAGGGCGCGATTGACGACGCAGCGGGCGTTGCGGTTTCGATGCAAGTTCCATATCTTTTGAAACAGTTGAAAATCAGACCGAAACGGACGATTCGCGTTATCGCCTATATGAACGAAGAAAACGGTCTTGCGGGCGGCAGAACTTACGCTCAGGAGGAAGACGCAAATATCGGAAAACATTTTGCCGCGATTGAAAGTGATTTAGGTGCGAATCATCCGCTTGGATTTTACTTCGCGGGCAAACGCGAAGCAATGCCGTATTTCGCTCCAATTTCAAAGATTTTGACCGAACAAGGCGCAGGACTCGCGGAATTGCGCGAAGGCGGTGTCGCTGCCGACATCGGACCGCTGACGCAAAAAGGCGTTCCGTCGTTCGCGCCCTGGTTCGATACCCGAACTTATTTTAATTATCACCACACCGCCGCCGACACCTTCGACAAAATTGTCCCGCGCGAACTAGCCGAAAACGGTTCGGTGATGGCGGTTTTAGCTTACGGACTTGCAAATTTGGAGCAGCCTCTTCCGAGATAATCTCATTCAACATTTACCATTTACCATTCACCGCTTGTTGCTTTGATAAATGATAAGTGTTAAATGTTAAAGCTATGGACAGACCACCGCCGTATTTTCCGCAAAGCCAACTTTCGCCCGC
>DATLXD010000088.1:0-2618 GCA_035575965.1 Pyrinomonadaceae bacterium
CGACGGTCGTCGAATACAAGTCCAAAGTCCAAAGTCCAAAGTCCAAAGTCCAACTGGAATTAAAACCGCTTCTTTCCTTTTGCGATTATCATCATTTGCAGCACGAAAACGCTGAGTTTGATTTGAATTATGAAATCGAAGAAGGTTTCGTTACGGTCAAACCTTACGCGGAAATGCCGCCGCTTTATTTCGCGCACAACGCGCAAGCAGTTGAAAATACAGGCGTTTGGTATCGAAATTTTGAATACGCGATTGAGCGTGAGCGCGGTTTTGATTACTCAGAAGATTTGTTTCAGCCGTTCGGTTTGAAGTTTGATTTATCGAACGACGCAATTGTTATTGCTTCAACCGAAAAGCAAACGGTTTCAAAAGCACAAAATTTTGAAAAAAACGAAATCGAGCGGCGCGAAAATTTAATAGGACAAGACGGTGCCGAAGATGATTTTACAAAACATCTCGTCCTCGCGGCTGACCAATTCGTCGTTTCGCGCGGCGCGGGCAAAACAATAATCGCCGGTTATCATTGGTTTTCCGATTGGGGACGCGACACGATGATTGCCTTAAATGGTTTGACTCTGGCAACGAATCGCCCCGAACTTGCGAGAAGCATTTTGCTCGAATTTTCCCGACATATTTCTGAAGGAATGCTGCCGAATCGCTTTCCAGACGCGGGCGAAACTCCTGAATACAATACGGTTGACGCGACGCTCTGGTATTTTGAAGCGATTCGCGCCTACGTCGAAAAGACCGGCGATTACGATTTTGTCCGTGAAAATCTTTACGAAAAACTGGTCAACGTTATTCTGTGGCACGTCTATGGAACGCGCTTTCAAATTAAAGTCGATTCGGACGGACTTCTCTACGCAGGTGAGAAAGGCGTTCAGCTAACCTGGATGGATGCGAAAATCGGTGATTTTGTGGTGACCCCGCGCACGGGCAAAGCCGTCGAAATTCAAGCACTCTGGTATAACGCTTTGTGTATTATGTCGGATTTTGCCGAAAAATTTGCGGACGAAAAAGACTGTAAAACATATGCGAAAATGGCGGACGAAGCTCAAACAGGCTTTAATCAAATTTTTTGGAACGAGCAAGAAGAATGTTTATTTGATGTAATTGATGGCGACGAAAAAGATGCGTCGGTTCGCCCGAATCAGATTTTTGCGGTTAGTCTTCCGAATACAATGTTAAGCATCGAGCAGGCGCAAAAAATCGTGAAAAAAGTCGAAGAAGAATTATTAACGCCCGTCGGTTTGCGCTCGCTTTCGCCGAAAGATAAAAATTATTGCTCCGTTTATATCGGCTCGCCGTTCGAGCGCGATTCGTCATATCATCAAGGCACAATTTGGGCGTGGCTTATCGGCGCGTTTGTTGACGCTTACCGTAAGGCTTATCCAAACGGACAACAAACCGAAAATCGCGTTAATGAAACTTTAGAGGGCTTCAAAAATCATTTGTGTGAAGGAGGAAGTGGACAAATCTCCGAAATTTTCGACGCGGACGCGCCTCACAAACCGCGCGGCTGTATCGCGCAGGCGTGGAGCGTGGCAGAAGTTTTGCGCGTAATATCTAAACGGTAGATGTGTTGAGCGTAAAGAGAATTATCCATAGATGAACACGGATGACACAGATTTTTGAAGACAAATGCAAATGATTTCATTTGGTTTTCACCTTGTTTTTATCTGTGTTTATCTGTGGACAAATAATTCTTAGGCACTGCTGTTTGTGAGATTTTGAGGTTTGCACTCACAATTTAATTCTTTTCGGACTGCAAAATTCGATACGCTTCCGAACGCGCTAAGCCAAATTCCTTTGCCGCTTTTTTGAGTGCGAGTTTGCGGTCCGAGCCTTCTTTTTCGAGTTCGGCAACGCGCTCGCCGATAGACTTTGAACTTTGAACTTTGAACTTTGAACTTTGAACTTCCACACGGTCAAAGACTAAAACGATTTCGCCTTTGACAATCATTTGAGAAAATTTCTCGACTAATTCTTCCAAATTTCCTAAAACAATTTCTTCGTGGAGTTTTGTGATTTCCCGCACGACGGCGGTTTTTCGATTTCCTAAAATCTCAAAGCAGTCAATCAAACTTTTTGCGATGCGATGCGGCGTTTCGTAAAAGAGAAGCGTCGCAGGAATTGTTTTTACTTCTTCAAGGCGTTTTCGTCTTTCCGTTTTTTTTGACGGCAGAAAACCTCCGAAAAAAAATGAATCGGTCGGCAAACCCGAAACGATTAAAGCGTTGACGAATGCAACCGCGCCCGGAATCGCCGTCACGGACGCGCCAGTTTGGTGTGCCTTTCGCACGATTATCAAAGCCGGGTCGCAAATCGCGGGCGTTCCCGCGTCGGAAACGACGGCGATTGATTTTCCTTGTTTTAATAATTCGATGAGTTCTTCGGCTCGCGCATTTTCGTTATGTTCGTGATAGCTAGCGAGTTTTTTGGAAATGCCGAAATGTTTGAGCAGTTTTCCGGTATGGCGCGTGTCTTCGCAAGCGATGATGTCAACTGTTTGAAGAGTTTGCAAGGCACGCTCGGAGATGTCGGATAGATTTCCGATTGGCGTGGCGACAAGGTAGAGTGTTCCGAGCATAAATTTAGAATTGAGCCTAGATAAAATC
>DATLXD010000089.1:0-7442 GCA_035575965.1 Pyrinomonadaceae bacterium
ACTTCGGTCATCGTGTTGACGATATTCATAAACGAAACCGGACCGCTTGCCACGCCGCGCGTCGAATTAACCATCGCGCCTGCCGGACGAAGAAATTCATAAGTCATTCCCGTGCCGCCGCCGGTCTGGTGAATAATCGCCGCCGCCTGTGCGTGTTCCATAATTCCTTCGATTGAATCAGGCACATTCAAAACAAAACACGCGGCAAGCTGTCCTTTCGGCTTTCCTGCATTCACGAGGCAAGGCGTGTTCGGAACGAATTCGCGGTTGAGCATAGCTTCGAGCATCGAATTGTAAAAATAATCGCGCGTTACGGGGTCTTGCTCGGCGGTTGAAACGTGACCGACGACGCGGCGCGCGATGTCCGACCAGGTTTCGAGCGGCTCGCCATTTGTATCTTTCAACGAATAGCGTTTGCCGACGACTTTTTGACCGTTAAGACCAATCGGTTTTATCTCACGTTTGTGGGAGGTTCCCGCACCGTTTCCGTTTGTTTTTCCGTTTGTAGCGACAAATCCGCTCGATATTACAGGCTCGAAGACTGTACTCATATTTTATCCACCTTTCCTCAACGTGTTTTAAAGACACGGCTAGTTTATATTTTAATTTTTTTGCTCGTTTTTTGCATTATGAAATGCGGGTTTGAAGAACCGATTTTGAACTTGTCTCGATAGCAAAAGTTTGCCTTTCCTCTCTCAAGTGAAAAGCAATATAACCGAATTCAAATTCGCTTGTCAACAAAAAAATACACAATATATTGTGGCAGTAACAAAAACTTAACCAAAATAAAGCGTAAGTTAAAGTAAAACCTTATGTTTCGAGACTGAAAAGTTTTTGTAAAATAAAAAAATACTTTGTCGCTAAAATCAAGTTTGACTTTGGCAGTAAAGTTTGCCGAAACTATAATGTATGGACAAACTCATTCACGGCACAGCCGCCGACGGAACGGTGCGAATTATGGCGGCGATTACAACGGATATAACAAAGGAAGCGGTTCGCCGACACCAAACTTCGCCGACGGTTTCCGCCGCTCTCGGTCGCGTCCTGACGGGAACGCTGCTACTCGGCGCAAGCCTCAAGGAATTTGACCGCCTGACGGTAAAAATCGAATGCGACGGCGCGGTCGAAGGCATTACCGCCGAAGCAACCGTGAACGGCACAGTGCGCGGCTTTGTCAAAAATCCGCACGCCGAACTTCCGCCCAACAACGGAAAATTTAACGTCGCCGGCGTAATTGGCAACGGAATGTTTTACGTCATCCGCGAATCCGGTTACGAAATCGGACTTCACCGCGAGCCTTACGTCGGTTCTGTGCCAATCGTTTCCGGCGAGATTGCCGAAGATTTTGCGTATTATCTAGCAAAGTCCGAACAAATTCCGTCGGCGGTTTTGCTAGGAGTTTTACTGCAAAACCAGGAACCGTTCGTTAAGGCTTCGGGCGGCGTGATGATTCAAATGATGCCGGGCGCGAACGAACACATTATCACGATGATTGAAGACATCATCAGCCACGCGCCGCACATCACCAGCGTCATCAGCGAAGGCGCGACCGCCGAAGACCTTGTGAAACTTGCGTTGGGTGAAATCGAGTTTGAAATTCTGGAAGAGAAAGATATTGAATTTAAATGCAACTGTTCATTTGAACGCGCTGTTTCGCTGATTAGTTCGCTCGGACACGAAGAAGTCGCATCAATGCTTGCGGAAGACAAAGGCGCAAACATGACGTGCGGATTTTGTAATGAAATTTATACGCTCGATGAATCGGATTTGCGAAAAATGCTTGATTCCGAAACAGTTTAACTTGTTTGGTCTCGCCGTCACTTGTCAAGGCAACGCTAAATAAGATTTTGCTGCGTCTGACTCAAATGTGTGAATAAGGACTGAATACCGCCGCAACAAATTTTCGATGGTTTGAACAGTGCAATTGCCAACGCGCAACCTGATGACTTTCGGCGGATGTCCAAACAGCAAACTGCGCTGCTGAAAATCCAAGTGTTTTGACACAATCACGAAGCCGTTTGCTTTGGCGTAGTCCCAAATGTCAACGTCTTGAGATTCTTTCATTCCAACTTCACGGATGTGCTGGCTGTCAGGATAAAGGTCGGCTAATTTCTGCGGCAATGGCCACGACAAATTTTGGTCAAACAGTAATTTCATACTGCGGTAAAACGGCAAGTCGTCGTTCGCGGTCAGCTGCGAACGCTAGACAGGCTCTAATGTCTTGGTGTGTTAAATCAGGGAAGTTGTCTAAAATTTCCGCTTCGGTCATTCCGCCCGCCAAATACTCAAGCACATCTTGAACGGTCATCCGCAAGCCGCGAATACACGGCTGCCCGCTTCGTTTGCCCGGTTCAATGGTAATAATGTCCCGATAGTCCATAACTGAAATGATAACAGCAAAGCGAAAACATAGGAACTAAAAATCCAAACCCGTTGCGATATTGAACGAGAGACCGAACGGTTGAGATGACGTGGGGGAAACCGAATACACGCAACTCCGAGTTAAAGAAAGACCGTTTTAAGAAAGTCGCTGTTTCGCCCTCACATCCATTGGATTGTTAGCCGCGTTCTTTCAATTCAAGTGCTTCAACTTGCCGAGTGTAGTTTCTCTTGAGTTGAAAGTAAATAATATGCTTTACCGTTATGCGACACTGCAACCACAACTTTCACTTTGCCGTTCCCGCGCAAAACTTTATGCGGACAATCTCGTGCAACTGTGCGAATCGTCTTTTTGTTTGCAGTCGTCTCGTCCTTATTAAAAACGCCTTCCCACCACGAGCCGTTATGGTGAACCCATACGCGATTAACTTTAATTCCCGAAGGCAATGGTGATTCGTCTGCGGCTGAAATCGTAGTTATCACAATAAATCGCCCGGATTTAGAGCAATCAACTAGAGATTGTTTTTCTTTAGGTAGAATCACACGCGGCATTACGTTGACGTAAGCGTAGGTTTCTAACTTGATATTTTTGCCATCAAGCTGAAGCGTTGTCGAAGCTGAACGCAAAGCTTTCGGCGGCGTTTGCGCTTTTATCTCAAATGATGAAAATGTGGCAAGAACCACGAAAACCAATGATGATAAAACAAGAATACGTCTCATATATTCATCTGATAACATTTCACACATTTCAGTTTGCTTCTTTTTAGTACAGAATGCGCCGAATTTACCACGAAGCGGCTAACTAATGATTGAGCGGAATGATTCCAGATAACACTCAAATTTCGTGTATTATCCCGATTCGTTCTCGATAAGCAACAAATTCTATGTATTATCTGGAATCATTCGGCATAATAACCTTATATGCCGAATATGCGGAATGATTATAGAGTAACAGCTTTACAATTTGCAATAAAAATGTATTGTGGTTTAACTCTTTAGTTCTCTATAATTTCCGTGCCAATAAACAAGCGGGTTGCCGTTGTTGACTGTCGCTCTCTCGATTTGTCCAATGTAGATTGTATGGTCGCCGCTCGCGTACGAACTTACCAGACGACATTCCAGATTTGCCAGAACATCTTCCAAAACCGGCAAATCATCAATTCCCGGATGATATTTTACTTCAGAGAATTTGTCGGGCAAATATGAAGCAAAGCGGTCGGAAATATATTGCTGGTCTTCGCGCAGGAGGTTGACGACGAATGAATTGCTTTGTTTGAGTGCGCAATGACTGCCGGTATTTTTTTCGATGCAAACCAGAATGAGCGGCGGCTCTAACGATACCGAACAAAATGCGCTGACCGTTATTCCGTGCAATCGTCCGTCTGGGTCTTTGGTAGTTACAACCGTTACGCCGCTGGCAAAGCGTCCGAGCGCAGCGCGAAATTCGTCTCTACTTATCGGCATTAAATTAGAATAAAATTGTTAGCAAATTAAAACAAACGGGTATGGTTAAATCCGTAAAACCCCATATTGCTTTAGATTGCAAATAAATAACTTTATTGTTCCAAAACAAAAAGTCCTGCAAACGATTTTCACGCTTGCAAGACTTTCTTTTTATTTGTTTGAAAGAGAACTAAGCAGAAACAGTATTAGTGTCGTCTTTCTTTTTGCGTTTTATACCACCAATCTGCACAAGATTTTCACCTTTGATGCCGTTTTTCTCCAACAACATTTCCTGATAGAGTTTCTTCATCATCTGCATTTCTTCGGCAGCGGTTTTCGGTCCTTCCATATCCGGTTTATTCGGACGCGCCAAGTCAACTTCATTTAGAATGAGATTGTGCGTAGAATCATTTAAAGTGACCTCCTTATTGCGTGCGAAAACTTCGTGACGACCTTGCTCTTTATACCATTGCGCGACCGTCGCGTTTTGGTGCATATGTTCAATAATATTTCTCCAGCCGATTCCCGTATTATAAGCGCAGAAGGAAATTTCGCCTTCCTGAGTTCCGTAGGGAATAATGCACATTTCGGTGCGGCGGAAATCGTAATTAAACAAATCTTGAAACCACATTCCAGCGATAAACAAAAAGTTCCAAGGATCTTTACGGCGTTTCTCGATGTCTTCCGCCGTGCGGTTGCCGTCAACTTTCCCATAATCCTTACCGCTTAAACCGAAGGACTTGTCAAATTTAGCCAAAATTCCGCCAAGCGTTAAACTGTCCGGTGCGCCGTATGGATTATAGTTTTTCAAGAGAGCCAAGCCCATCATTATATTTGAAAACCATTTTCCACGAGCCGTGTCGGTAATATGCTGCATATCGCCGACCAATCCTTGGATGTTCAAAAATTGCGGAACGGGAGCCATTTCCTTCGTATCTTTATTAATCATCACGGCTGTCCCGACACCACAGTTCGGATGGCAACCGCACGAAACTTGTCCCCATTCGGAATCTTCGCCGTGAACGACATCCGCAAAATCGGCAAACGCCCCCATCAAAGAAAGCGGAAACCAATCGCGTGTTGGCTCGGTAATACCGACTTGTTTTTGAACGTCTTGCGCCAGATGCGACAATGTATAGCGTTGCTGTAAGCGACGTTGTTCGGTAATATGCTCGTCGCGTCCAGTGAACGAAACGGGTTGAAATGACACAAATGAAACTTTTTTCGGGTTTTCAAGCGCAAAGCGAACAATCGAACCAACTTGGTCATTATTCACGCCATTGACCAGCGTAGTAACTAACACAATGTCAACGCCCGCCTCGTGCAGATTGTTGATTGCTCTTAATTTTACATCGAAGAGATTACCGACTTGTCGATGTGAGTTGGCGTCGTTACCGATTCCGTCAAATTGCAGATAAACGAATCTCAAACCTGCTTCGGCGGCTTCGCGGCAAAACTCTTTTGATTTTGCAAACTCGATTCCGTTAGTTGCAGCTTGCACCGAGTTATAACCGACTTTGCGGGCATAACGAATCGCTTCCAAAAAATACGGTGAAAGCGTCGGCTCACCTCCCGAATACTGAACGGACATTTGACGGCGCGGCTTTATGGAAATTGCGTTATCGAGAATCTCTTTCACGTCTTCCATCGAAAGCTCGTGAACAAAACCGACTTGGTTCGCGTCCATAAAACACGGGTCGCACATCATATTGCAGCGATTGGTTAAATCAACCGTCAAAACCGCGCCGCGTCCATATTTAATCGTCGAAGAACCATGATTATGCAATTTTTCATCGTTGTGCGCTTGAATGTCGCGACCCGGAAACAAGCCTTCGATATGTTTCAAAAATTCCGAGTCAATCGCCATCAAATCTTCAAAGTGTCCGTGCGTCGGACAATCCTTAATCATCCAGATTTGACCATCGCGTTCAATGATTTGCGCTTTGATTTCACCGACTTTTTCATTGACAAGAAGCGAAACGTCTTGCTTACCGCTTAAAATATCTTCGCGGGCTTCGATAACACAGTTCGGACAGAGCGAATCGGTTGTACGCGGAAAACCGAGCGTCGGTTTCGTTTTTTGCCAGGACTTAAGCAGTGGCTTATCAGACCATTTCGGCGTGAATGACGGGTTTGGTTTAAACTGATTGACTGACTTGATTGCTTTGAAAGCACCGCCAGCAACAACCGTCAAGCCTTTTTCAAAATGTTTTATAGCTTTCATAATTAAAATTCTCTCCAAAAATAGCGTATGGTTAATAACATAAAATAGCGTATGATTAATAACATAATGAAGTAATTTCCCACTTCTATAATTTTAGAAGTTATGCAGTTGAACTTGTCAAAACAGCTATTGTTGCCAACAAAGGACTTACGAGTAAAGCTAAAAATTAAACTTAGCATCGTAACTACACTGGCTCCAGCCCAACTGCGTAACTTCTAAAATTATAAATTGTTCATATTTATTAAGTTAATTTGCCTTGTTCAAAACTTATTATGCTGTGGAGATAACTTCAATATCTTAAATTATGAATGTATGCAAAAATTGTGCCGCTAAAATATCTTTATATAACTCATTTGTTATCAGCAGGTTACAAATTAATATGCCCCACTTCTAAAATAAGTCTTTTGGGTCAAAATGACACCGTTTCACGAATTAACTAAAGATTGTTGCTATTTGATACGGCAAAAGTCATTTTAGCAAAATTCCGCTAAACAGTTCGCTTTTGATTCATTAAACTAGTGTTTAAAGTTTTTCCACATTTTCAAATTTTGAATTTTTTATTTCCCTGAGTTCATTGACTAAAATCAACGCCTATAAATATCGAGGATTTTCGTTCACCTTAAGTTCACCTTTAAGCAGTTGGCTTATCGGTTACTTTAGGAAAGCTTTACAAACTATTGTAAAACAACGACTTATACTTAAAAAAAATATCTTTACAGAGTATAATTGTTGTGTTAGATTTGTTTCACCTTTCAAGCGAAAGAAACTTAATTCTAAGTTAGCTTTGTTCGCCTTAAAAAGATTTAGACTCAGAATTAGACTTTGTGAGATGGAAAATTAAATCTTTTCACAAAAGACTTTATGAAAATTCGTTTTGGGACATCCGGCTGGAGAGCAATCATTGCCGACGAGTTCACATATCAAAACGTCAGTGTGGTTAGTGAAGCAATTTGTAGTTATTTGAAAAACAATTCCGTTGATAAACGGCAAACTTTGATAATCGGACACGATTCAAGATTTATGGGCGAAAACTTTGCCGAAGCTGCTTCGGTAATCGCTAAACAAAAAGGTTTTCGTGTTCTGCTTTGTGAAAGTCCGACACCGACTCCGACAATCTCGCACGCTATCAGAAGCGAAAAAGCAGTTGGCGGAATAAATTTCACGGCTTCGCACAATCCGCCGGAATATCAGGGCATAAAATTTTCGACAGCCGACGGCGCACCGGCTTTACCGGAGATAACGAAGCAGATAGAAGAAATTATTGAAAACACGCCGAATGTCAAAGACCAAAGCGGCGGAACGATTGAAAAATTTGATGCGCGTTCGAGTTATCTCGATGATTTGAAAACTAAAATTCGCTTTGACCAAATTGCAAAGGCTAAAGGCAAATATGCTT
>DATLXD010000090.1:0-4371 GCA_035575965.1 Pyrinomonadaceae bacterium
CAAACTCCGATTCAAGTTGGCGAATACAGTTTTACGATTTTGCTTGAGCCATACGACGCGAAACAAATTTTTTAACAGGGCGTAATAAGTTGAATAACCAAAGGAGAACAGAATGGAAAAGTTTTTGAGTTCGGCTTTCGGCGCGTATCGCAAATATCGGAGTTTTAAGAAACAAAGCAGGATTTACAAAGTTTTCAATTATGCTTTCATCGCTCTTTTTACGGCATATCTTTTGACCATCGCTTTTCCGCAATATCTTTTCGCTCACGAAGTTTCGCACAAAAAATTCAAGGTTTTTGCCAGGCAGCCATTAGACGGAAACATAAACAAAGTTTTAGATTCGGCGCAGGCACGACTCGCAAAATCAGCCATTTATAACGAAAGTGCGGCGCGAGAAATTTTCTTGACCGGAAGCCACGGCTTTTACACTTTTTTGAGCAACAAGGCGTATCACTCGTTTGCCAACAGCGTTCCCTTGCTCGACAACATTCTTATCAACAAATCCAACATCGAAAACGATTCGGTTTTTGTTAATCAAGAGGGAATCAATCAGCGTTCGTTGAGCGGCGTGATTGCTCACGAGGTAACGCATCTTTTTATCAGAGAGAAATTCGGTTTGAGGCAGGCACTCGTTACGAGTCCTGTCTGGAAAAACGAAGGCTATTGCGACTACATTGCAGGCGACGGCGTGCTGACGTTTGACGAAGGCGTACGGCGTTGGAAAGCAAATCCGAATGACGACGTACGCTACAGATTTTTCAAATATCATCAGATGGTCAGACATTTACTTGAAGATGAGAAAATAAGCGTTAAGGATTTATTCTTTAAGGAATTTGATGAGAAGGAATTGGCGGCAAAAGTGCTTGCCAATCTATAGAAATTTATGTCCGAACTAAGCGATTTATATCAGGAAGTTATTTTAGACCACAACAAAAATCCGCGAAATTTCCGCGAGATTCCGGCGGCGAATTATAAAGCTGACGGAAACAATCCTTTGTGCGGCGACGCGCTCAGAGTTTATGTCGAAATGGAAGACGACCGTGTGAAAGATGTCGCCTTTAAAGGTTCGGGCTGCGCGATTAGCAAAGCGTCGGCTTCGATGATGACGCAGGTCGTCAAAGGCAAATCGAAAGCTGAAGCCGGAAGGATATTTGACGAATTTCATCGAATGGTGTTGGGCGAACTCGATGAAGAAGCAGAAGAAAACAATTTGGGAAAGTTGAAAATTTTCGCCGGCGTGCGCGAATTTCCGGCGCGTGTCAAATGCGCTTCTCTATCTTGGCATACGTTAAACGCCGCGCTGCACGGCGAAAAGGAAGTTTCCACCGAATAGAATGAAGCGAGACATCGAAACGCGCAAAGATTTGGAATTTTTGCTGACCGAATTTTATGAAGTGGCGACAACGGACGAGCAAATCGGACATCATTTTGCAGAACTCGATTTAGTCGCGCATTTGCCGGTTATCGTTGATTTTTGGGAAAAGATTCTTTTCGGAAAACTCGTCTATTTCGGGAATCCGCTTTTAATTCACCAAAAATTGAACGAGATATTTCCGCTCAAATCGGAACATTTCGAGCGTTGGCTGGAAATTTTCAGCCAGACGGTTGATAACTTATTCGCGGGCGAAACTGCGGAAAATGCCAAACTTCGCGCCCGGATGATTGCTCACAGCCTCAATCAAAGAATTAACCTCGACGAAAATCCAAAAATTACGAGAAGTTGAATTTCCCGCAATATGAAATCAATACAAAAACACATTTCTTTTGCTATAATTTTTTACAAGCAGAAACTGCAAAATCTCAAACTCGGAATGACGATTGATTGTCTGTTTTGTGCTGACTGCTTGGAAATTTTACAAACAAGGGAAGGTAAAAATGAAGAATAAACTTTTGATTTGCACTGCCGTAATTTTTGCGTTTTCGGTTAGCATTCAAAGCGTTTGGGCGCAGCAAACACGCGAACAAAGGACAATTACCGGAAATTATAACGACACGGCGACGATTGCGCCGACGATTGCCCGCGTCAAATCACTAAAATTGCCCGCCGGTTTTTCCATTGCCAAATTTGCCGAAATCGAAAATCCGCGAATGCTGACGGTTGCGCCCGACGGAACAATTTATGTTTCGCAGCGCACGCCGGGAACTTTGACAATGCTTAAAGACACGAACGGCGACGGCGCGGCTGACGTGCAAAAAGTTGTAGCGGAAAAAAAACAACTGCACGGCGTTTATATTGCGGGCAGCAAAATGTATTTTACGACCGTTGAGGAAGTTTTTGTTGCCGACATCAATCGTGACGGAACTTTAGGCGAGCCGCGAATGATTATTAGTGATTTACCAACAGGCGGACAGCATCCGAATCGCACTTTGGCGGTCAAAGACGGCAAACTTTATATCACGGTCGGCAGCACTTGCAATGCCTGTGACGAAACGAGTTCTGAACTTGCCACGATTTTAACCACTGACTTAAACTGGCAAAACCGTAAAATTTACGCTTCGGGTTTGCGAAACACAATCGGTTTCGGCTGGCATCCGGTTTCGCAAAAAATGTTCGGAATGGATCACGGAATTGACCTTTTGGGCGACAACGACCAGGAAGAAGAATTAAACGAACTCGCCGAAGGCGCGAAATACGGATGGGCGTATGTCTATGCAAACGCGAAACTTAATCCGCATAACATCGTGCCGAAGCCGTTAGGTTTGACAAATGAAGATTGGGCAAAGCAAAGCAAAGATCCGACGCTGCTTTACACGCTGCACGCCGCGCCGATGCAGATGGTTTTCAATACGGGCGCGATGTTTCCCGCCGAATGTTACAGGCTTGCCGGAAAACGTTGTGAAAGCTGAACGATACGGCGACGCAATGCATGGCGCAAATATCATGGGCAAAACAGGTTATTACGGACCGAAACCGCCGCGCACAGACCCGCCGCACAGTTGTCATTTTCAGATTTTCGCGCTCGATACGAAACTCGATTTGCCGAGCGGATTCAACCGTCAAGCATTGCTTGATGCAATGAAAGGTCACGTTATTGCCAAAGGCGAAACCGTCGGAATGTATCAGCGCATGCCGGACAACCGTGATAAAAAGGAAGTCGTGCTGCCAAAAGGTAAATAAAGAAATTTTATCCACAGATGAAATCAGGTGAACACAGATTTATTTGAAATTCACTTCAAAATAAAATCTTTTTGAGAGGCGGGTTCACAGCCGGCCATTTTCTATGAAACGCAAAGACAAAAAGAAACAAATAACAGAAGTAAACAAGGCGAAAAACAATCTGTGTGCATCTGTGTCTATCTGTGATTCTATTTCTTTGCGCCTTTGCGCCTTTGCGCCTTTGCGTTTAGTTTTTCTTCTTATAATTTTTGCTCTCTCAACTTTCGCGCAAACAATTTCGGGAACAGTTTCAGACGCGCAAAACGTGCCGATTGTAAATGCCGAAGTTGCGCTCGTTATGCAAAATAAAATTGTTGCTCAAACCAGCACCGACGCAGAAAGTAAATTTTCATTGACCGCAAACGGCGAACCGAATTTGCGCTTGAGAATTGCGGCAAAAGGCTTTTCGATTTATGAAAAATCCTTGGGTGAAATTGATTTAAACGCCCCTTTGACAATCGTTTTACAACCGCAAAACCTGCGCGAAGAAGTTACCGTTTCAGTTACCAGAACAGAATCACGTTTGAGCGAAACTCCGGCAAGCGTCGTCGTTTTAAAGCGCGAAACAATCGAACAAACGGCGGCGCAAACTGTTGACGATTCGTTAAGACAAGTTGCCGGATTTACATTGTTTCGCCGCTCGTCAAGCAAGACTTCAAACCCGACGACGCAGGGCGCGAACCTGCGCGGCGTTTCGGGAAGCGGCGCGGCGCGCGCGGCGGTTTTGTTTGACGGTTTATTTCTGAACGACGCTTTCGGCGGCTGGACTTACTGGACGCGCGTGCCAAAAATCGCCGTCGAACAAGCCGAAGTTCTGCGCGGCGGCGCGAGCCAGTTTTACGGCGACACGGCTTTGAGCGGCTCGGTCAATCTTTTGTCCGCAAAAGCCGAAGAAAATCAGCCGATTCTGCGTTTTGAAACTTCCGCCGGACTGCAAAAAACTTTTGACGGCAGCATTTTTACGGCTTATACAAAAAACGGCTGGGGTTTTGATTTGGCTTTGGAATCGTTTCAAACCGTCGGCTACATTCCAATCGCCGAAGCCGAACGCGGCGCAGCAGATTCAAAAGCGAACAGCCGACACAATAACGGTTTGCTTACGCTAGAGAAAAAATTCGGCGAAACGGCTCGGCTTTTCGCGCGCGGAAATTTATTTTCAGAGCGGCGCGACAACGGAACAAATTTAACTGAAAACCGCACGTATTTTCGGCAAG
>DATLXD010000091.1:0-3681 GCA_035575965.1 Pyrinomonadaceae bacterium
AATTTGCCGGAATCGCGCAATGATGTAGATTCTGTAAAAACGCAAATTAGTTCCGTAGAGGAAATGCAAAAAGAGTCGGGCGCAGGCGAGTTGAAAAATGAATCGGCGACGGATGTTTCGCCGCCTTCGCCTTTCGGCAGCTCTGCGGCGAATTCGCAAAATAAAAGCCCGGACGATTTTTTCTCGACACCTTTTCCGAGTGAAACTTCGAGCCAATCTCCTTTTGAAAATCAGTCGAGTTCGCCCTTGCCTTTGCCGTTCGACGAATCCAGGTCATCGGATTATCGTCCGCCCGCGCCGCCATTCAAAGAATCCGAACCGATGTTCGATAAACCGCTTGATTCATTTAATCAATCACCGTTCGGCGGTCAAGCCAAATCTTACAATTCGGCGATGCAGTCATCTGAATGGATGCCGCCGCCTGCGCCCGTCTCGGAATGGCAAAATCAGAATATCGGACAAAACACGCCATTTCAGCCGCCGACTGCAGAAGGGCAAAACCAAACCTTAGCCATTGTTTCTCTGGTTTTGGGTATTATCGGTATTGCTTTGTGTCAATTCACCGCGCCGGTTGCTCTGGTTACGGGATTTATGGCGCGGAAAAAAGCCGAAGAAAATCCGAACGAATACGGCGGCAGCGGGCTGGCTCTGGCGGGAATAATTACCGGTGCAATCGGAACTTTATTGTTGGTTCTGATAGTAATTTATATTCTGTTTATTTTTGCCGCGCTTTTTGCCCGCTAGTTTGAAAATTACCTGAATAAGAGTTTTAATTAAAGCAATATGTCATTAATCAGCGATGTTCTTAAATCAACGAAAGCGATTTTATTGGGAATGAAAACGACAATTTCGCAGCTTCCAAAGCAAAGCTGGACGGTGCAATACCCTGACGTTCCCGTTACCGTTCAGCCGCGTTATCGCGGAATGCATCTGCTTCACGTTGACGAAATGGGCAAGGAAAAATGCGTGGCGTGTTACCTGTGCGCGGCGGCGTGTCCGTCAGACTGCATTTACATCGAAGCCGAAGACGACCCGAGACCTTACGAAGACCGCATCGGGCGCGACGAGCGTTTTGCGCGTGTTTATAACATCGATTACGGACGCTGTATTTTCTGCGGTTTCTGTGTCGAAGCGTGTCCGAAAGATGCTATCACGCACGGCTACAACTTTGAAATCTCGGTTTATAACCGCTCGGATTTGCTCAAAACAAAAGACGATTTGTTGATTACCAAGCAAAAACAATCGAAAAATTACCGCGTCGCTTTGTCGGGCGAAGATGTTGATTCGGAATATAAAGAAGTTTAATTTTCAGACAATGAAATGCAAAACTTTCAAAATTCATCTACAGGACGAAACCGGAAACTTTGACGAGATGAAATTCAACAAGTTTCTCGAAATCATTTCTGTATCGCAAGTTTTTGCTTCCGTCGTCAACAATGAATTTTGGTCAGTCGTCGTTTTTTATGAAGAAAGCGCGACGATGCAAAGTTTTGCGAAAACTCAAAATTTTGCAAAGGAAAAACAATTTACCGAAAGAAGCCAAGCGACGCAAGGTTTTCAATCCGTAAAAACGTTTACCGAAAAACCGGCAAAAGCGGAAACTGTTCAGCCTGAGCCGGTCGTTTTAACCGCCGAACAAGAAAAAAGTTACGCCGCGCTGAGAAATTGGCGCAACGAACAAGCCAGCCAAACCGGACTCGCGCCGTATATGATTGCTCACAACGATTCGCTGATGCAGATAGCAATTCTTCAAATCAAAAGCAAACAAGACCTTTTGCAAATCAAAGGCTTTGGCGAAAAACGCGCGGAAAAATATGGTGACGAAATTTTAAGAGTTTTGAATGCTGCGGAACAACTAAAGAAATGAGATATGAGAGATGAGAAATGAAGATGGTATTTGTTTTTATCTTTTATCTCTCATATCTCATTTCTTACTTATTTACGAGTATTTGTTTCAACCTTTCAACCAACTGTCCCTGCGGATTAACATCTTCCAATTGTCTCAAAACTTGCTGCGTTTCATCAAATTTTCCTTTCTTTAAATATGCAATCCCGAGGTTATAAAGCGTCGGTTCGTGTCTCGGATTCGTTTCGAGGGAAGTTTGAAATTCCTTTACGGCACGGTCTAAATCAGGTTTTTCGCGCTCGACAAATGTTATTCCCAAATCCGTCCGTACATTTATGTCGTCAGGTTTTTTAGCGAGTGCCTGCTCATACCATTTTTCAGCTTTTTCAAATTTTCCAACGTCAAAAAATCCGTTTCCAAGCTGCACAATTTCTTCATAACTAGACGGATTTAGCTGTTCGGCGCGGTTGTAAAATTCCTGTGCTTTATCAAAGGCTCTGATTTTTAAATACAAATTTCCGGCTTCCATCTGCGCGTCAAAATTATTCGGCTCGTTTTTAGCTTTGTCGAGCTTTTCAGACACTTCGGGCAAAGGTTTGCTTTGAAGCTGTTGTTCCTTTATATCCGAACTTTGAATTTGCTGATTTACAAAAGGTGCATTCGTTTGCATTTGAGCAGTATTTTGTTGAGAAATTGCGCTGCGATTGATGCTGTTAGCCGCGAGAAATCCAATAATCAAACCGGCAATCAGACCGCCGATTCCGAATAAAATGTTCTTTTGCATTTGAAAAAAGATTGCCGCAAAAAGGCACAAGATTTACAAAAATTATTTGTTTTCTATTTGTGTTTTTTGCGCGTTTTTGCGGCTAAAAAATTATGCGTAGCTGTGAAGTCCCGGGAGCAGATAGCTCACGCCTAAATATGTGAAAATCACGAACAGAAACGCGACAATGGCAAAATACGCGGAGCTTCTGCCCGTCCAACCACGCGAGATTCTGGTGTGCAGAAATCCGGCATAAGTCAGCCAGGCAACGAGCGCGCCGGTTTCCTTTGAATCAAAACCCCAAGGTCTGCCCCAGGATTCATTTGCCCAAATCGCGCCGGTGATAAGCAACATCGCCAAACCTGCAAAAGCCAGACTCGCCGTTTTATACATTAAGCCATCGAGCAGTTCCAACTTTGGCAATCTTTCGCGCAGTTTTTCCGTTCTGAAACCGAACAAAATTACGAAAAATGTTCCGGCGAGTGCCGTAATCAAACCGGCAAGCTCGACCGGATTGGTATTCAAACTCGGAAACATTTTTTCGCCGTTGGTTTGAAAATACTGCTTGCCCGCCTGCTCAAACTGCAGCGGCGTCAGCGCGGCAAATTCCTGTGCCGAAAGCCCTTGTCTGGAGGCGATTTCCTTGCCCGCCGTCAGATATTGACTCGGATTTTGTGCAAGATGCGCCTGTAGCTTCGGATAAACATCTGTTGTCGATTTGATACCCGAAACCAAAAACGCAATCGCTATAATTTGCGTAACCAGAGCGAGTTTCAGCAAAATATGACCGGCTTTTTTCGCCGCTTCGTTGTTTTGATAAAGATAAAGAAGAAATGAAATTATCACGCCGACCAGCAAAATGCCCGACAGCGCAAGTGTTTCGCCGACAAAAGGAATGTCAATGCGAAAAGGCGCGGAAAAGGGTTTTGAGCCCGAAGAACTCGGCACGAAAAGTCCGGCGCGATAGACGAATTCGGTAAAAATGGAAAACTTGCTGACGGTTGCGATTACGCCGAGCGCGAAAATGCTTGCAAAAATCGCCATTGCTTCGACTTTTACTTTATCTTTCAGC
>DATLXD010000092.1:0-8469 GCA_035575965.1 Pyrinomonadaceae bacterium
TTCAAAATCGTGGCTCATTCCCATTGAAAGTTCGCCGTTCGGTAAAATTCGGTCGCGGATTTCGCGCAATCTCTTAAAATAAGGTCGCTCTCGTTCCGCATCTTCAAAAAACGGCGGAATTACCATCAAACCGTCGAACTTCAAACGCTCGCAGGTTTGCAAAAACTCAATCAACTTTGGCAAATCATTTTCGTCGATGCCGGTTTTTGTCGTCTCATCTGCCAAATCAACTTCAACCAAAACCGATAAACTTTCCCGATTTTCTTCAATACAAATACGTTCAAGTCGTTCGGCAAGTTCAACCGAATCGAGCGTGTGAATCACATCAAAAAGTTTAACGGCTTTTCGTGCTTTGTTCGACTGCAGATGTCCGATGAGATGCCATTCCAGATTTTCTTTTCCCAATTCTTCAATCTTACTTTCGGCTTCCTGCACTTTATTTTCGCCGAAAACATTTGCGCCTGCCGCAATTGCGTTTTGCAAAACTTCCGCCAGATGGGTTTTGCTGACGGCGACGAGTTTTATGTCGTTTGGATTTCGCTCGCACCTCAGCGCGGCTCGCTCGATTCTTTTTTTGACTTCCGCCAGATTCTCGCGGAAAAGATTTTGCATAACTTCAAATATAGCAAACTTGAGCCGCGTTCTTGAACTTCTCCGATTAAATTCGTATCATTTACTTTACCTTTACTCGCGCGGACGTGGCGGAACTGGTAGACGCGCAGGTCTCAGAAGCCTGTGGGAGCAATCTCGTGGAAGTTCGATTCTTCTCGTCCGCATTCTTTTTTAATTGTAAAAGCGCAGGCAATTCTGATAAAAAATGATTGCTCAAAACGATAAAGAACGCGCACCTCGCAACCGCACGATTAATCTTACCGAACAGGAAATTGAAATTTACCGAAAGCGTATTGTTTACTCAGAAACTAATCTAAAAGACTTTCAAAACAAAATCATTTGCGGCGATGCGTTTGAGATCTTCGGATGGTTACCCGAAAAAAGCTTTGATTTGATGTTTGCCGACCCGCCGTATAATCTGACGAAAAACTTTGGAGAAAATTCCTTTCGGCAAACTTCGCTCGAAGATTACGAATTTTGGCTCGATTCGTGGCTTAAAGAAACAATTCGATTATTGAAACCGACGGCTTCGGTTTATATCTGCGGCGATTGGCGTTCTTCGAGCGCGATTCAGAGAATCGGGACAAAGTATTTTACGCTTCGCAACCGCATTACTTGGGAGCGCGAAAAAGGGCGCGGCGCATCAAAGAATTGGAAAAACGCGGCGGAAGACATTTGGTTTTTTACCGTTTCCGATGATTATGTTTTCAACGCCGAAGCCGTAAAAATCAAGCGCAAAGTTCTCGCGCCTTATCGAGAAAACGGCAAACCGAAGGATTGGGAAAATTCAGACGACGGAAATTTTCGCCTGACCGCGCCGTCAAATTTGTGGACGGATTTGACCGTGCCGTTTTGGTCAATGCCTGAAAACACGACGCATCCGACGCAAAAGCCCGAAAAACTGTTGGCAAAAATAATTCTGGCAAGCTCAAACGAAAACGATTTTGTTCTCGACCCGTTTGCTGGAAGCGGCACGACTGCTGTCGTTGCAAAAAAGTTGAGTCGAAGTTTTGCTGCAATCGAAGCCACTGAAAATTATTGCCTGCTGGCGGAAAAGCGGCTTGATTTAGCCGAAGAAGATAAAACGATTCAAGGTTTTTCAGGCGGCGTTTTTTGGGAAAGGAATAGTCAAGGCAAAAGATATAAACAATTATGAACTGTAAGTGGAAGCTGTATTAAAATGAAAATCGCAACTTGGAATGTCAACTCAATCGCCATCCGGCTTGAGCAAATGTTAAATTGGCTGGAATCTACCCAAACCGATATTTTATGTTTGCAGGAAACAAAATGCGTTGACGAAAAATTTCCGCTTGAGGCGATAAATAACGCCGGTTATCACGCGGCTTTTACCGGACAAAAATCCTATAACGGCGTGGCAATTTTGTCGAAACACGAAATAAAGGACGTGCAGAAAAATTTTCCCGATGACGACGCGGACGCACCGAAACGCTTGATTGCTGCAACCGTCGAAAACGTCCGAATCGTCAACACTTACATTCCGAACGGCACGGAGCTTTGGACGGATAAATTTACTTTTAAATTAGATTGGCTGCAAAGATTGAGAAGATTTTTCGATGCAACTTGTCCAATAGACTCCGACGTTTTATTGTGCGGCGATTTTAATGTCGCGCCGGATGAGCGCGATGTCTGGAACGCGGCATTTTGGGAAGGAAAGCTGCATTTTACGAAACCGGAACGCGCCGCGATTCATCACGTCAAACAATGGGGTTTTACGGACGTTTTCAGAAAAATTAACGGCGACGAGAAAAAGTTTTCTTGGTGGAATTACCGCGAAGGCGCGTTTTTCAAAAATCAAGGCTTGCGGATTGACCACATTTGGACTTCAAAGAGTTTGGCTGAGGGATGTATCGGCTGCTGGATTGATAGAGAACCGCGCGGAGCGGAAAGACCGAGCGACCATGCGCCGGTGGTTGCGGAATTTAAAGTTTAAGAAATTTTGAAACCACAGATAAACACAGATAGACACAAATTGAAGAAATGATGAATATAGGAATGCAGAATGATAAATGTAGAGTTAAAAGATTCATTACTCCTCATTTATCATTCTAAAAATCTGTGTTTATCTGTGGTTAATTATTTCTTCTCTCGACAGCTTTAGACAATCTGCATAATTTCGCTCAACTCTTTGCGTTTAATGTTTGGCACTTTCGCATTTTCAGCCGGATAACCGACAGGGATCAACACAAACGGAATTTCGTTTTTCGGACGTTTTAGAATTTCCTGCAAAAACTTCATCGGACTCGGCGTGTGTGTTAGAGTTGCGAGTCCGGCGTTATGCAAAGCTGTTAAAAGTATCCCGACTGCAATGCCGACAGATTCTTGCGAATAATATGTCGGCTCGGTTTCGCCGTTTTCCGTAATTGAATTGATGCGGAAAACGACAATCAGGAAAGGTGCGATTTCGAGAAAAGGTTTATGTTCGTTCGTTCCCAAAACGGCAAGTCGTCGCAGCCATTTTTCAGACATTCGCCCGTTATAGCTTTCATATTCTTCCCGTTCGGCGGCTTCACAGATTTTCTTTTTGATTTCAGAGTCTTGAACGACGATAAAACGCCAGGGCTGAAGATTTGCTCCCGAAGGCGCAGTTCCGGCGGTCATAATCGCTTTTTCAATCAATTCGATCGGCACTGTTTCGGCGGAAAAATCGCGCACGGTTCTGCGCCGATTTAGGTTTTTAAGTAATTCGTCGGCATTTTCGCGTTGCCGTTCAATCGAAAGACGCTCGAACTCAAGCGGAATAAACTGCGGTTCGGGTAAATTGTCGTTCATAAATTTTTGCGGATTGGATGCGCGGAAAAATAAATTAAAGTTTAGCAATTCCGAAAAGTTTGTGAAGTGATTCGGTGAGCTAAAATCTGAACAATTGCTTTTTCGTTATCATTTTTGTTCGACAAATTTAAAAAACAAATGAGCGACTAAATTTAATCGCTCATTTGTTTAGGCTTGTAATTGACAAAATTATTGAATCGATGAAGATGCCTGCACGGTGAGTGACGAGCCTTTTCTAAGTTTGAGGTCGTCTTTGCCTTGCAGAACCACCGACCCCGCGCCCGCGCCGCCGCCGATTATTGCGCCGATTGCCGCACCTTTACCGCCGCCGGCAATAACGCCAATTATTGCACCGAGTCCCGCGCCGATGCTGCCGCGTTTGATAGTCTCCTTGGTTTGGTCCTTGCCCTTCGCCATGCCTTCGGTGTCAACCTGGACGGTTTTGCCGTTTTCGTCGGTTACGCTTTGAAGAAATCCGGCAAAATCATAAGTCTGACCGTTTGATAATTTGACGCGCTCGAAATTAAACGTGATTTGCGAGCGTCCCGAAACTTTACCCGAACGATTGATGCCCGAAAGATAGCCTTCGACGACCGCGCCGCGATATTCGTTCGGGGTTTGCACGGTCAAACGAAAACGGTCGCCCGTTTGCGAAACGCCCGCGTCAATGTCGTTTTCCAAAGTTCCCATCAAAATCGTTCCGTTCGGAACGACAAACTCGCCGATTCGTCCCGTCGTCGTTGGATAATTATTCGGATAATTATTTCTCGTGTCTTGTTGGTCGTTGCTAGAATAGTCACCGCCTGTATCTCCGCTCAAACTTTGGTTATCACCAAGCCGCGCTGCCGAATCGGTTTTTTGATAAATACTTTCGGCAAAAACGGTCTGGCTTAAGTAATCTGTCGTGATGCGGCGCGTAACGCGCATCGCGCTGCCATTCTCAATCGAGGTAAAAACCACTGTAAAATCATTGTCGCCGCCGAGACTCGAAACGGTCAATTCCTGACCGCGAAGCGTGGCGCGAACACGGGTTGTTTTGCCGTTAGATGTTTCGCTGCGGTCGCGTCCGTCAGCCGTAAAGGTAATCGGCGCAGCGCGGGAAGAAGCTAAAGTTATCTGATTGCCGCGCACGTCAATCGTAATTTGTTCGGGTGATTCGAGTTTGTTTTCCAAATCGCCTTGTGAATCTTTATTATTTCGGGCGTTGCCGTTACCGATTGCGCGGTCGGCAATCTCGCGCGTGTTTTCGCTTCTCAAAGTGTCTAGCTTATAAGTTCCGGTCAAGCTAAAACTGTAAGAATTTGTGCGCGTCGAAGGATAATTGTTTGAAGAGCGATTGTCGTTCGGAAAACTATTGTCGTTTGAATTGTAATTAGGGTCGCGCCCGCTTTGATTGTCCCAACTCCAGCGAACCCCATAATTTGAAGCCAGACGGTCGAGCAAACTGCGAATTACCGTCCAGTTGTTTTGGGTTTTGCCGCCTTTTATGCGATTGAGATTTAAAAAATCGTTGATATATTTTGCCGACCGCAAAACGTCGGTTACGTCTTCGGCATTTTCCCGCCGCATTTGAAATTTGTTGTCAAAATTTTCGAGACTGTCTTCGAGATTTTTCAAACCGTCGTTGATTTCATCTTCTATATCACGACCGGTTGAACTGCGGCTCAATTCGCCATCAAGATTGTAACGAAAATCGTCAATTTTAGAATTGACGCTGCGCAAAATGTCGCGCACTTCACGCTCATTTCTGTTCGTCTGCCCGTCTGCCTGCGCTAAAGAGGCGAAAATCAGCAAGCCAGTCGTTAGATAAATCGAAAACGCGCTTTTAAACTTTTTCATCTTTTTTCCTTCCTTTGAAACTCAAACCGAATCGTTCTAAATGCTAAGAAGCACTTTTAATGCCAAAAGGTTTGTCGGATGGAAAAATTTAATAAACAATTCTTTAAACTTGTGCTAGAATTCCGCCAAAGTTTTTACCGTTAGGCAATCTGCAAAAAGAAATTTTGATGTCGGATAACATTTATAAAGCCGTAATTCAATATGCTGGCGACGAGTTTTTTATCGGAACGACTCCGAGCGGACACGCGCAAACCGTTGACACGAAAGGCGATAGAAAATCCGCGCCGACCCCGATGGAGATGCTGCTTGTTTCGGTTGCGGCTTGCACGGCGGCTGACGTGATTTCGATTTTGGAAAAGAAACGGCAAATCGTAACCGATTACAAAGTTGAAATTTCCGGCGAGCGGCGCGAAGAACATCCGCGTGCTTTTACAAAGTTTCATGTTCACCATATCGTATGCGGACGCAACCTTTCCAAGCAATCGGTCGCGCAAGCCGTCGAACTTTCCGACACCAAGTATTGCAGCGTCGCCGCAACCGTCCGACCGGCGGCGGAAATCACGACGAGTTTTGAAATCGTCGAAAGCTGAATTTTGGAGAAATATAATTTTGAGAAACACAAAGTCGAAACTATCGAAAGGCATAAAGGCGAAAGGATAAATTTACTCTCCCATTTTCTTTTTACCTCGTATTTATCCGTGTTAATCTGTAATTTCAAATTTCTTATGAATGTTTTAGCACCTGAAGAAATCGAACTTACCAAAAAGAAGCGCGTTCTCGAGCGCCTCAAGGAAAAGCTCGCTTCTCGTGAAGAAGCGATGACCGAGCTTCGAGCCGAACTCGAACAGTTTGAAGCAAATTATACGATGCAAGTCGGCAGACTTTACGCCGAACTCGACGAAATCGAAGCGCAGATTGCCGAAGAAGAAGTCAAACTCGTGCCGGACGATGAAGAAATCAAAAAACGCGCCGAAGAATTGCGCCGACGCGCCGAAGAATCTGCCGCCGATGTAGAAATCGCCGAAGGCTGCTCGTTCAAATGGCAGCCGACTGCCGAGGCGAAAAAGGCTTATCACAATTTGGCGAAAATTATTCACCCGGATTTGGCTTTGGACGCAAAAGAAAAAGAAAAACGCCATGATTTGATGGCGAAATTGAACGAGGCTTATTCGGCGGGCGACCAAAACCGCTTGAATAAGCTGGTCGAAGACTTCCGCGATTCGCCCGATTTGATAATGGGCGATTCAGTCGGCGACGAACTCATTCGGGCAATTCGCCAAATTTTTCAGGTCAAAAATCGTTTAAAGGAATTGCGCGAAGAAAAACTCGTCGTCGAACTCTCCGAACTTTTTACTCTGCGCGAAAAAGTCCAAGCCGAAATGCTCGAAGGTCGAAATATGCTCAAACAAATGACGGAACGCACCAAAACCCTTATCAAAAAATCCGAACGCCGTCTGGAAAATTTGCGAAACGTCAATTCAGCGCAGGAAGATTATGTTAAAGAACGTTTCGGAATGGACATCTCGGCTTTCCGTTAAAAATTATTAATCTTACTTTTCGGTTGTTTTCAGAGCGCGGGAATTATAATACTCGACCGGCGCGAGGTCGTCGGTCAAAACCGGAACTGAAGTATTCAGAGGTTTATCGTAAAGATTTTTGAACAACGCGGAAACTTCCGCATCAGAAGATTCGAGGAAAATTTTTGCGGATTTGGAAGCGACTAAAATCAAGTTTTGCGAAATGTCGTCGGCTTTTTCGGCATTTACTTTGAAAACAGAAACGTGCGGAAAAATCTCTGCATAAGTTTTGTATTCGGCTTGCAGAAACAGTGAGCCGTCACCTTCAATTGCGGAAATCAAATTCATAATCACCACGCCGTCGTCAGCTAAACCTTTGTTGATTTGTCTGACGGCTTCGCGCGTCGTCAGATGAAACGGAATCGAATAGAGCGAACCGAAAGCGTCAATCAAAATCACGTCGTATTTTTTTGCCTCGATTTTATTCAAAAAAACGCGCCCGTCTTCGTGAAAAATCTGCAAGTCAGGATTGTCCGGCAGACGAAACAAATCGCGGGCAATCTCCGTTACTTGCGAGTCAATTTCCACGACATCAATCTTTTTCGTCGGATAAGCTCGCAGATATTCTTTCGGAAACGAATAACCCGCGCCGCCGATGATTAGGGTATTTTGAAATTCCGGCTTGAAATGGCGCAGAAGATGATAAAACCGCGCATATCTGGAAACTAAATCGTTGTTGTCTAAAAACATCGCCGACTGCGTAGAACGCGGGTCGGTGGCGAAAACTCTGATTGGTTTGTCGGTTAAAACGTCGGTTGAATTGAAAACCTGAATGCGGCTGTATTCGGTATCGAAATCGTGTAAATCATAATTTTTTGATATAGAATAAGCGAAAATTTCGTTGAGTAAAATCGCCGACGGCAGCAGCAAAATTATAAATACATTGACGGTCGAAAGTTTGAACGGCGCGAGCATCAGCGAAAGCACGAACAAAATTGCGGTCAGCAGATACAACGTGCGGACACTGCCGACAAACGGAAGAAGAAAAAATCCGGCTGAAAAAGTTCCGAGAATACTACCGACGGTCGAAAGCGCGTAAAGTCTGCCGACAGTTTTTCCCGCGTCTTCGATTCGCAGCATCTTCAAGCGCACGGCGTAAGGCGTAACGAAACCGAATAAAACGCTCGCCGGCGCAAACAAAATCAGCGCGGCGACGATTGATTTCAGTTCGAGTCCGAGACTTGAAATCGAGATGACGGAAAGCACAAAAGCGTGAAGCAAAACGGTTACGGACAGCAACGCCGCGCCCGCAAACATTGCGCCCGACAAAACTTTCAAATCCGGTTTGCGGTCAGCCGTTTTTCCGCCAAGCCAATAACCCAAACTCAAACTTGCAAGAATGACGCCGATTAAACTCGTCCAGACATAGGTCGAAGTGCCGATGTAAGGCGCGAGAATCCGCGAGCCGATAATTTCGTAAATCATCACGAGCGCGCCGCTGGTGAAAACTACGATTTCGAGCAGGAATTTATCACGGAAATTGTTGAGCATTCGACTTGATTTGCTAAATAAAATTACTTGAGCTTGCTCAATCTTTCCGCCGCCGCTTCCAGAGTTTCGTCTTTTTTGCAAAAACAAAAACGAACTTGCTGCGAACCCAAATTTTTATCGTGATAAAACGACGAACCCGGGACAACCGCCACGCCGATTT
>DATLXD010000093.1:0-1718 GCA_035575965.1 Pyrinomonadaceae bacterium
ATCAACAAATTCAAGATTTATTTCACTACGCACGGCGCGGCGCAAAACAGCGTTTACCAATCCGGCGGCGGAACGCTTTTTAGCCAGATGCACGAGATTAACCGATTCGTTGATTGCCGAATACGCGGGAATTTTATCGAGCAATAAAATTTGAAAAAGTCCAATTCTAAGTGCAAGTAAAACGGCTAAATCAAATTTTTCAGTTTTCTTTTTTGTAAATTCTTCGATTATTCGGTCGAGATAAAGTTTTTTTCTTAAAACGCCGAGCGTTAAGATGTGGCAGAGAGAGCGGTCTTTGGTCGAAAGTTTTTCTCCGTAAAGCGGCAGCAAAACGGAAGAAAACGCTTTTTCTGATTCGATTTTCAAAAGTATTTCAAAGGCGGCAAGTCTGGCGGGTGATATTTCTGTTTTCTTTACCGTTTGTGTTTTTTTCATTCCAACTATCGAAATCTTATTAAAAGTCTGACTGTCAAGATTTAGCCCAAGATTTCGCCAATCTGAATTTTGACACCGTTCAAAAATTCCCGCGCTGACATTCGTCGTTTGCCTTCAAACTGCAATTCCAGAATTTTTAATGCACTGTGATTTCCGCACGAAACAACCAGTTCATCCACGTTTGCCAACAAGATTTCTCCGGTATTTTCCGTTTTCCATTTTCCGTTTTCTATTGTTTCCGCCCTCCAAAACGTCAATTTTCTGTCTTGCAATTTTGTAAAACTCGTGGGAAAGGGCTGAAAACCGCGCACTTGATTGGAAAGTTCCCGCGCCGATTTCTTCCAATCAATTACTCCGTCTTCCCTTTTCATAATCGGCGCAAAGGTCGCATCGGAATTAACTTGCGGTTGCGGCGTAAGTTCATCAAACATTGCCAAAGTTTCCGACAACAAATCCGCGCCAAGATTTGAAAGTCTCTGCATCAATTCAATTGCATTTTCGTCCTTTCCGATTTCAATTGCACGCTGAAGCAAAATGTCGCCGGTATCAAGTCCTGCGTCCATTTTCATCGTCGTTACGCCCGTTTTTTCTTCGCCGCGAGCGATTGCCCAATTGACTGGCGCAGCCCCGCGATATTTCGGCAGCAGCGAAAAATGAACGTTGATTGCGCCTTTCGGGAATGTCTGCAAAAATGTTTCCGGCAAGATGCGTCCGTATGCGACGACGACGGCAACGTCGGCTTCGTGAGATTGAAATAGATTCAAACTCTCCGCTGTCTTAATTTTAGTCGGCTGATAAACTTGCAGATTATTTTGTAAAGCAAATTCTTTGACCGGCGACGCAGATAATTTATTGCCGCGCCCCGCCGGTCGGTCGGGCTGCGTCCAAACAGCGCAAATTTCGTGTCCGTCGCGCAGAATTCTATCCAAACTCGAAACCGCCGCCTGCGGAGTTCCCATAATTACAATTTTCATAACAAACAATAAAAAGGCTTCGAGTATATACTTAAAGCCTCTTCATAATAAAAATTCCATTGTAACAATTCGATTTCAGATTATTCGGTTTCGGCGGATTTAACTTTTTGAAACAAAGAAAGATATTCGCCGTAGCCTTCCGCTTCCAATTTGGCAACCGGAATAAAGCGCATCGAAGCCGAATTCATACAGTAGCGCATTCCGCCGAGTTCGCGCGGTCCGTCGTTGAAAATGTGACCCAAGTGAGAATCGGCGTGTTTCGAGCGAACTTCGACGCGCCGCATTCCAAATTTACGGTCTTCCTTTTCG
>DATLXD010000094.1:0-3356 GCA_035575965.1 Pyrinomonadaceae bacterium
ACGTCGTTTCTGCTTTCCGTTTCGGGAAAACTGACGGGAATTTCGCGCACCAAATCTTGTCCCGCGACTTTTCCTTTCAGGCGAATCGTGCCGCTTGCGCCTTTCGTGTAGCGTCCGTGCAGAATCACGGGTTTTGCCGAAAATAAATCGCCGATGCGATTCGGATAAACGTCCGCGACGGGCAGACCGTTCCAATCAATCGAAATGTCTGTCAGCAGCGGAGTTCTGACGCGCTCGTAAAACCGTTTCGCCGCCTTTGAGCCGTCGTCCGTTAAAGCGATGTATTCGGCTTCGCCGCGACCTTCTTCGGCGATTTTGCCGAGCAGATAACGATTAACCGAATTTCCGATGCCGAATGAAAAAACTCTCGCGTTTTTGTGTTTCTGCACTTCGCTGATGATTTCCGCATCGTTGCCGACTTCGCCGTCTGTCATAAAACAAACGACGCGAATGTGGTCTTGCGCGTCCGAAGGCGCGAGCGCGGCTTTGATTGCCGTCATCATTTCCGTTCCACCCGCGCCTTGTCTAGACGAGAGAAACGCTTGCGCTTTTTCAAGGTTTGCCTGCGTCGCGGGAACGGGTTTATCGAAAAGAATCGCCGTTTCGCCCGCGAAGGTTATCAAATTGAAAGTGTCGTTCGGGTAAAGATTATCCAAAGACAATTTCATCGCTTCTTTGGCTTTTTCAATCGGAAAACCCGACATCGAACCGGATGTATCAAGCACAAAGACGATTTCCTTCGGCGTAACGTCTTCGGCTGCAAATTTGTCGGGCGGCTGCAAAATCAGCGTAAAAAATCCGCCGCGCTCGTCCCGATGCGTCAAAACCGCGTCTTCGATGCGTTTTCCGGTTACGTCGTAACGCAGTATAAAATCCTTGTTGGGAATTTCGTTTTCATTTTTGAGAGAAATTTTCGCCGTGTTTGGACTCGAATTCAGTTGGATGATTTCGTGCGAATTCGAGCGAATCGCTTCAACAGGAACGCCCGCGTCGAGATTTATTTCGATTGAAACGTCGTGTCCAGCGCGTGTCGCAGCAACCGGCGGAGAAATTTTTGCGGCATCTTTCACCGACGCGGGAATATAACGCGGCGCAACCGTCATCGGAAAGACGAATTCGTATTCGCCATCTTCATATTTCAAAGTTTCGACATAGCTGATTTCAACCGTGATTTTTTCATTCGGCAAAATGTTGGCGACGGCTTGCGTAAAGATATTCGGGCGTTCCTGGTCTAAAAGGCTCGCCGTTTTCCCTTCGGTTTTCGCCGTTTCATAAACCTTTCTGGCTTCTTCGCGCCGCATAATTTTGCCGCGAATCGTGCGCGTCCCGACAAGCATCGTCATATCGTCAACCGCCGAATTTTCCGGCAGAGGAAACGTATAGACGGCTTCAATCGGCTGATTAAATTTGTTTTCAAACTCCTGCACGACCTTCACGCGGGCAAGAAAACCGCTGATGTCGGCTTTGACGGAAGTGTGTCTGAGCGGACTCGCGCCGAGCGATTTGCCGTTTTTGCCAAAGGCTTCGAGCGTCCCTTCGGTTTGGGCAAAAGTAGAAATCGAACAAAATAATACCACCAGCAAAAGCGTAAATCTTTGCATAATCTTCTCCTAAATTTTTTGTTTCAATTACAAAAAAATCCGCGGGCTTTTCTGCTTAGACACCATAACTCGCAAAATAGTTCCCTGAGCGCAAAAAATTTTTGTGTTGCTGATTTAGATAGAGAAAAGGAGAAAAGGAGAAGAGGAGAAAGGAAGAGATTTGAGTTTTCTTAAAACTTCTCCTCTTCTCCTTTTCTCTTATTGCGTCGCCTCCAATTCTTCTTCTAAAAGCTGACGCTGATACAAATCGGCATATTCGCCGCCGTATGCAATAAGCTCGTCGTGCGTTCCGCGCTCGATGATTTTGCCGTCGTCGAGAACGCAAATCAAATCGGCATCACGCACGGTTGAAATGCGGTGCGATACGATTAAAGTCGTGCGGTTTTGACGGACATCGCGCAAACCGTTCAGGATTTTTTCTTCCGTATAAGTGTCAACCGCCGACAGCGAATCGTCCAGAATCAAAATGCGCGGATTTCGCATCACGGCGCGGGCAATCGCCGTGCGCTGTTTTTGCCCGCCGCTCAAAGTTATGCCGCGCTCGCCGACAAGCTGTTCGTATTTGTATGGAAAATCCTTAACGTCGTCCGCCAATGCCGCAATTTCCGCCGATTTTTCAATTTCGGATTTTAGATTTTGGATTTCAAATTCGTTTGATTTTTCATTCTTCGCCGGTTGTCCGTTGCCTTGACTTTGGACTTTGGATTTTAGACTTTGGACTTCGACTCCGAACGCGATATTTTCCGCCAGCGTGTTGCTGAACAGAAAAGTTTCCTGCGGCACGAAGCCGATTGATTTTCTGAGTTGTTCGAGCGGAAACTTGCGAATTGGAACATCGTCAACAAAAATAGTTTCTTCAGGCGCATCAAGAAGTCGCGGAATCAAACTTATCAAAGTTGATTTTCCGCTGCCCGTTTTTCCGACAAAAGCGACGGTTTGACCTTCATTTATTTTTAAATTTATATCGCGCAAAACGGGCGTTCCGTTATAAGCGAAATTCAAATTGCGAAATTCGATTTCACCTTTGATTTTCGGCTGCGGTTTTGCGTCCGGCGCGTCTTTTATCGTCGGCGCGGTTTCCAAAATCTCGTTAAATCTTTTCAAGCTCGCCGTTCCGCGCTGGTAAAGATTGACGACGTAGCCGAGCGCAATCAGATACCAAATCATTCGCTGTAAATAGAGAATAAACGCCGTAAAGTTCCCGGCAGTAATCTCGCCGCGCGCCGCCATCGGCACGCCGACCGCGACGATTATGACAAAACCCAGACCAATAAAGAAAAACAGTAACGGACGCATCGCCGCACCGAATTTGACAAGCGCGATGTTTCTTTTCGCGTATTCGCGGTTTAATTCCTGAAACTTTCCAATCTCCGCGTCTTCCTGAGCATAAGCGCGAATAACTCTAACACCCGTCAAATTTTCCTGCGCCCGCGCCGTAATATCGGAGAAAAATTCCTGAATTTTTTCAAAGCGGACGTGAATTTGCTGACCCAAAAACTTGACGGTCAAGGAAACAAACGGCATCGGAATTAACAACAGCAAAGTGAGTTTGACATTGATGCGCAGCATTACCGGCAAAACAATCGCCAGCGCGAAAACCGCTTGAAACGAATACAAAATCATCGGTCCGACAATTTGCCGAATCGCGCTTAAATCATTCGTCGCCCGCGCCATAAGGTCGCCGACGCGGTTGTTTTGAAAGTATTCGAGCGGCTGATTGACGAGCGCGGCGTAAAAATCGCGGCGCATATCGTA
>DATLXD010000095.1:0-10901 GCA_035575965.1 Pyrinomonadaceae bacterium
GATAACATCCACATCATTAGGTGCGAATGGTGCTAACAAAGTGCGCGGGTCAACGTCCGCCGGACTGGCAGCATCGTAATTGCCCAAAAACCCGACTATTCCCGGCACTGCGCTCCAGTCGTCATTGGTCGTAATTAATCCGGTGTTTGTCCAATTTTGGCTAAAAGGTAAAGTTTGCGGCGTGTTGTTGGCTTGCACTACCGTCTTTACGAAATTTATCAAACCGATTGCCAAAAACGCCGTCAGGCTCAAAATAGCAAACTTCTCCCATTTGCTAATATTTTTCTTCATTGCTTCTCCTCTTCAAAGTTAAAATCCATAATTTGCCGCATATCGCATATAATAAAATATTAAAGTGCAAGGGCTTACACTTTTCGGGGAATATGCAGTTTGTGTAGTCAAAAATTTGATTTCAGCAAACATAACACAAAACGCTTTTGAAGCCATATAGAGAGGTTGTTAACAAAACGTTTCAAAAACCAGAAGTTGAACAAAGTAATGGCTTTTAAGGCAAATAATTTTTCTGCTATAATTTAACATCGGATAATGTTAAGCGAGGTTTTACAAATGCGATTCGATAAGTTTTTTTTGCTGCTGATTTTCAGCCTGACTTTTTCCGTCGCTCTCTGCGCTCAGGACAAAAAAAATGAGGACGACGAGATTTTGCGGATTGAAACGCAGTTGGTTGATGTTCCGTTTGTCGTAACCGATAAAAGCGGAAAGCCTCTGCTTAACTTAAAACAGAACAATTTTGTTCTCTACGAAGACGGACGGCAGCAGGAAATAGCGGACTTTGCGGCAACAAATGCGCCGTTTGAGGTCGCGCTTCTGCTCGACACTTCAGGCTCGGCTCGCTCGGATTTGGAACTTATCAAGCGTGCCGCCGAAAATTTTATCAATTCTCTGCGTGCGGGCGACCGGGTTTCGATTGTCGCTTTCAGAAGCGACCGGATTGATAACAAAGCAATCGCCGTCAGCGAAGTTCTCACCACTTTAACCAATGACCGAAACAAACTGAAAAGCGTTCTGGCAGGAGTCAAAACCAGCAGCGGAACTCCTTATTACGACGGTTTATTAACAATTGCCGAAAAGGTTTTCAATGAAAAACCGAAGGATGAATTTCGCGGCAGACGCGCTCTGGTCGCTTTGACCGACGGAGTCGATTCGACCAGCGTCGCGGATTTTGCCGAAGCCCGCGAGCAGTTCGCACAAGCCGGAATCGTTTCCTATTTTATCCAGGTTGACACGCGCGAATTTTTTGAAGAAAACCTTTTGGGCGATTGCGAAGGCGCGATGCGTTTTTCTCAGGCGCAAATCAGGCGTTATTACCGAATGTTCAATGCGAAAGCGAACGTCGAAAAAGTTTCCGCCTTTTGCCAGCTCGGAGATTTTGAACGTCTCGCCATCAGCAAAAAACTTTACGAGATAGCCGATTTTCAGATGAATGATTTAGCAAAAATGTCGGGCGGGAGAGTTTTCGCCGCCGCGGATTTGAGCGAAGCCAGAGCCGCTTTTACAAAAGTCGCGCAGGAAATCGGCACAAAATACAGTCTCGGTTATTATTCGTCGAACGAGAAACGCGACGGAAGCTACCGGAAAATAAAACTCGAACTCAAAGGCGTTCCCGCCGGTTCGACTATCAGAGCGCGTGTAGGCTACACCGCGCCAAGAAATTAAATAGCCGCAAAAAGGCACAAAATTCTCAAAAAAATTATGTTTGGTGTTTTTTTGCGCTTTTTTGCGGCTAATTCATTTATCGAATAACTTCGACTTTGCAAAAATTCAGCTTCGCCCAAATTTTATCGGCGGTAACGGCTGTCGCATTTTCCAAAATCGCCAGAGCCAGGCAGCTTCGGTCGCCTAGAGACAAGCCGAGATGTTTGGTCAAAGGTCTTAGTTCGGCGGTTTTCAGCGCGTGTTTGGAACTGAAATTAACAACCGTCATCTTTAAGTCCGACAAGTTCTTTTGCGCTTTTTCGGCACTCATTCCGTCTGAGATTAGCTGGGTGAAAACTTCCGCCAGATTAACGGTGCTAATCAAAGAAGTTTCGAGCAGCGGCTCAACTTCGTCCGCGCCGTTTTCATCATAGAGAAAAGCCAAAACCGCCGATGCGTCCAAAACATCCTTTTTATTCATTTGCCGATTCCTCGCGCCTTTCTTTTATCAATTCATCGACGGCGGAAGTTTCCGGCTTGGCATATTTTCTAACCGAATCCTTTACGCGCCGAAGCGTTTCCTTACGCGAGAGAATGTGCAGAGAATTATTTTGAATTTCTATAGTTACGTTTTCGCCGATTTCGATGCCTAAGGCTTTTCGCAATTTCGCCGGAATAACGATTCTTCCGCCTTCGGTTACTTTAGTTTTGACAGTTAATTCGCTTAATGTTTTCATAAGTTTTAGAAATTAAAATTTTTTTACTCGTGGCATTATAGCAAAAAAATGTCATAAAATTAAAATATGACAAAATTTAATCGAATCGTTTTGATAGTTTTGGACAGTTTGGGCATCGGCGCAATGCCAGATGCGGCGAGTTGGGGTGACGCGGGTGCGGACACGCTCGGACATATTCTCGAATCGCGCAAGGTCAATCTTCCGAATTTGCAAAAGCTAGGTTTGGGCAACATTCGTTCGCTTGCAAATCTTTCCGCAATCAAAAATCCGATTGGCAATTACGGCAAATGCACTCTAAAATCGAATGGAAAAGACACGACGACCGGACATTGGGAAATCGCCGGAATCGTTATGAAGCTGGCATTTCCGACTTTTCCGCAGGGTTTTCCACAGCGAATAATTAATAAATTTGTCGCCGAAACAAACATCGCGGGCGTTCTGGCAAACGTTGCGGCATCGGGAACGGAAATTATCAAAGAGTTTGGCGCGGAACATATCAAAACCGGCAAACCGATTGTTTATACGTCCGCCGATTCGGTTTTTCAAATCGCCGCGCACGAAGAAGTGATACCGATTGAAAGACAGTATGAAATTTGCGAAATTGCCAGACGAATTCTGGACGGTAAAGATAAAGTCGGTCGCGTGATTGCGCGCCCGTTTATCGGAAGCAATGCAGGCGATTTCAAACGCACGGAAAATCGCCATGATTATGCTGTTCCGCCGCCGCGCGAAAATCTTCTTCCTGTTTTGTCCGATAAAGGTTTTGACGTTGTGTGCATCGGCAAAGTCGCGTCCGTTTATGATTCTTTGGGCGTAACCGAAGATTTGCCCGCTAAAAATAACGAGCAATCAATCAATCAAACGATAAACGCTTTGCAGGATGACACGCGCGGCTTGATTTTCTCGAATCTGGTTGATTTCGATATGCTCTACGGGCATCGCCGCGATGTCGAAGGCTACGCCAAGGCTCTGGAGTATTTCGACGAACGCCTGCCGGAAATTGCCGACCGGATGGATAACAGAGATTTGCTGATAATCACCGCCGACCATGGCAACGACCCGGCTTTTCACGGCTCAGACCACACGCGCGAATACACGCCGCTGCTCGTCTACGGCAAAAAGGCAAAGCAAAGCGTAAATTTGGGAACACGCGGAAGTCTTGCCGACATCGGACAAACAATTGCGGAAAATTTTGGATTGCAATTAAAAGATGGAGAGAGTTTTTTGACTGAGATTATTTGAGAGAAAAGAAGTATGAAACATTTAAAAATGGTGTTAGCGTTTTTTTGTTTAATGACAATCTTCGATGGGTTTTCGTCTGTAACAGCGCAAACCATCGCTGAATTAGATAATTATAACGAATCGCCGAGCCGTTTTCGCGGCGCAATCGAAAAGTATTCCGAAGACTACGGTATTCTAAACCGTTTTTATTCTGCACAAACTTCCCCGAACCGCGGCGCACGGCTCAAACAATTAAATGCGGATTGGCTGGCGATGCTGAACAGGCAAAAATTCGACCCGCTCAACACGGACGAGCAGATTGATTACTTGCTTTTCAAAAACTATCTCGAACACGAACAACGCGAGATTGAAAGGCGCGGCAAACAGATGGATGAAATGTCCACGCTCTTGCCGTTTGCCGGAACAATCAGCGATTTGGAAGATTCGCGCCGCCGGCTTGAAACCGTTGATTCAGCCAAAATCGCCGCGCTTTTGAATAACCTTGCCAAAACAATCAGCGCAAATCAGAAAAGCATTGAAGCCACACTGAAAGACGAAGGTTCTCCGAAAGTTAAACGAACAATTGCGAATCGTGCCGCGCAAACCATCGCCTCCCTCCGAAGCACTTTGCAAAGATGGTTTGCGTTTTATAACGGTTACGACCCGATGTTCACTTGGTGGAACACCGAACCTTACAAAGCGGTTGATGCGTCCTTGCAAGGTTATCAAACATTCCTGCTCGACAAATTAGTCGGCATCAAAACCGACGATAAAACGACTATTATCGGCGACCCGATTGGACGCGAAGCACTTTTGCAGGAACTCGAATACGAAATGATTCCTTACACGCCCGAAGAATTGGTCGAGATTGCCAACAAAGAATTCGCGTGGTGCGAAGCTGAAATGAAAAAGGCTTCGCGCGAACTCGGCTACGGCGACCATTGGAAAAAGGCTCTCGAAGCGGTCAAGCAAAAATATGTCGAACCCGGCAAACAAGCCGAATTAATTCGCAATCAGGCGTTTGAAGCCATCGAATTTATCGAGAAAAATAACCTCGTCACCGTGCCGAAAATCGCCCGCGATTCGTGGCGGATGGAGATGATGTCACCCGAACGCCAGCTTGTCAGCCCGTTTTTCCTCGGCGGCGAAACGATTCTGGTTTCATATCCGACGAGCGCGATGACGCACGAACAAAAAATGATGAGTATGCGCGGCAACAATCCGCATTTCGCCCACGCCGTTACTCATCACGAACTGATTCCGGGTCATCACCTGCAACGCTTTATGACGCAGCGTTATCGCCCGTATCGACAGATTTTCTACACGCCTTTCTGGATGGAAGGCTGGGCTTTGTATTGGGAATTTTTGTTGTGGGATATGAATTTTAATAAAACGCCGGAAGATAAGGTCGGCGCGCTTTTCTGGCGAATGCACCGCTGCGCGCGAATAATTTTCAGCTTAAATTTTCACCTCGAAAAAATGTCGCCGCAGGAATCGGTTGATTTTCTGGTCGAGCGCGTCGGACACGAACGCGACAACGCGACCGGCGAAGTCCGCCGCTCATTCGCCGGAGATTACGGACCGCTTTATCAAATTGCATATATGATGGGCGGCTTGCAGTTTTATAATCTTCACCGCGATTTGGTTGGTTCAAAAAAGATGACGAACCGCGCTTTTCACGATGCGATTCTGCGAGAAGGCGCGATTCCTGTGGAGATGGTCAGAGCGATTTTGACGAAGCAAAAATTGAAGAAGGATTTCAAATCGAATTGGAGATTTTACGGCGGTTTGGCAAAGTAAAATTTTTATACAATCAACATACAATCGCCGTAGCTATAAAAACGATAGCGGGACGCGACCGCGTGTTTGTATGCTTTCATCGTCAAATCGTAACCTGCAAAAGTCGAAACCAAAACCAGCAGGGAAGATTGCGGCAGATGAAAATTCGTTAAAAGTCCGTTGGTTATTTTGAATTTATAATCGGGCGTGATTGTTAAATTCGCCGAATGCTTGCCTGCTAAAATTTTTCCGCTTTCGTAAATCGAAGATTCCAACGCCCGAATTGTTGTCGTTCCGACTGAGATGACTCTTTTATTTTCGGTTTTTGCTTCGTTCAAAATTTCTGCCGTTTCTTCTGAAATTTCGTATCTTTCGGGCATAACTTTGTGTTCGGACAAATCGGAAACGCGGACAGGTTCAAAAGTTCCGTAACCGACGTGCAGAGTTATTTCCACAACCGACGCGCCGAGACTTTTTATCTCTTCTAAAATTTCGGGTGTGAAATGCAAGCCCGCCGTCGGCGCGGCGATTGCTCCGCGATTCTTTGCAAAAACGGTTTGATAGCGTTCGCGGTCTTCGTCGAGGTTTCCGTCTTTGCGTTTGATATACGGCGGCAAAGGCGTTTGCCCGATGCGGTCTAGAATATCGTTGAAATTTCCGTCCGTTTTAAAACGAACAAACACGCGACCTTCAACGGTTTTCTCTAAAACTTCCGCCGATAAATTTTCATTGAACGATAATTTCCTGCCCGTTTTCAAACGCTTTCCGGGTCTTCCAAGAGTTTCCCAAGTTTGATTTTCAGTTTCACGTATTAAGAAAAGCTCAACCTTCGCGCCCGTTTCACTCGTGCCGAAAAGTCTTGCCGGGAAAACTTTCGTGTTGTTGATAACAATTACGTCATCTTTTTTCAAAAAATTTGGAAGATTAAAAAATTGCTCGTCCTCGAATTTTTTTCGAGAACGATTGACGATTAACATCCGGGAATTTTCGCGTTTTTCAAGCGGATTTTGCGCGATGAGTTCGGCGGGCAAGTCGTAATCGAATTCTGAAATCAGCATAAAAACCCGGGTTATTCAATTTCGAGGCGTGTTCTGGCTTCCCAAAATTCCGGGTAAAAACGCTTTGCCAAAGTCGTTGCCAGATAGCCGACACCTTCCGAACCGCCCGTTCCCTGCTTGCCGCCGACAGTGCGCTCAACCATTTTTATATGATGAAATCGCCAATGCGCGACGAGTTCGTCGTGTTCGATTAAAACTTCCTGCAGTTCAAATTCTTCCGGGAACTGTTCGATGTCTTTGATAATTTTGACAACTGATTCGACGCGGTTCTCAAAAGTGTCAACGGCAAAATCGCGCGTCTGTAAAAAATCGAAATACGCATCGTGCAAAGTTTCCGCGCCGAATCGCTTGCTCAATCTTTCAACCGCAAATTCTTCGTCGAAAAAGCGCATCAATTTTTCATCTTTTAAGCCCGACAGAAATTCGATTTCACGAAACTGCGTTGATTGAAAGCCGCTCGCGGGTTTTAGTTCGTCACGGAAAAGCAAAAAATCGTGCGGTGTCATCGTTTCGAGAATTTTGAACTGGTCGACGAGAATTTTTTCAATCTCGCAGACGCGACGCAGATTTCTGACAGCCCGCATTATCCGGGTTTCTTTGATATAGACAATCGTTGCGTCGAGTTCGTGCAAAATCTGCTTGAACCATAATTCAAAAGTTTGATGAATGATGATAAAAAGCAGTTCGTCGTGTTTTTCGGGCAAGGCGAGCCGCGATTGCAGTTCGACAAGCTCTCGAACCTTTAGATATTTGTTGTAGGAAAGCGAAGGTTTTTCGCCGTAACTGCTCATCGTTTAAACAAATGAAAAATTTTCTTTCAATCGCAATTCTTGCGTTTTAAGTTTATTGAAAAACTCCACTTTTATCATCGCCAATCGTAAGTTTTATGTCAATTTTGCCGTCTTTTCGCAAAAAAGCAAAAACAGGTCTTGACAGAAGGTTAACTTTCCGTTAAATTTTCCATCGTTCTATCAAAAAACAATTCAAAAATAAACCCCAAAATCTTGCAATTTAAGATTTTCTACTTGTTAGAAAATGAGTTTTATATTTCTAGCAATCTGCGTCAGGCAAAGCTGGTTTTTTTTGCTTGTTGAGCGTGGATTTTTGCCTGTGTTTTATGAAAACGCTTTCCGGCTTAGAACAAAAATCGAACAAAATTGTTCATCAAAAATTAAATTCACTGAAGTTTGTAGGAGGAATTAGAAAAAATGTCAAAAGCTATGGGTAAGGTTAAATGGTTTAACAACGCGAAAGGTTACGGGTTTATCGAACAACCCGGCGAACAGGATATTTTCGTGCATTACAGCGCGATTTCCGGCGACGGTTACAAGACGCTGACGCAAGGTCAAGATGTCGAATTTGAAGTGACGAACGGTCCGAAAGGTCCGCAAGCTGAAAACGTGCTGCGCGTCGACGGATAAATTAAACGGTTTGAATGTTGAGGTTTTTTGTTGAAAAACCAGACAGCGTTTGCAAATAAAAAAGCGACTTTTTTCAGAGTCGCCTTTTTTTTTCAGATTTCTATAAGTACCGTTCGCCTATCTCCGTATAAAAAACTTCTCCCTTTTATCTAAATTTACAAAGCGGAAATTATTCCTAAGTTTTCAATTTTTTCAGTTAAAATAGTTTTATGGAAAAAATGAAAACTCCAGACAGTCCCGAAATTTTGCGGCTTTTGCCATCGATTGACGCGCTGCTTCATTCGGAAACGGCAAGCGAAATTTTGCCCGAAACAAGCGCGAAACACTTAACGATTTTGGCTCGCGCAGCGATTGATTCATTGCGACGGGAAATTCAAGGAAAGAACGCCGAAGATTTAATAAAGGCGGAGAATTATTCGCGTAAAAATCTATTGAAAGATGCGGAAGAACGTCTTAAAACAGCGTGGCAAAGCGAGCAAAGTTTGCGTTTGCGAAGAGTTATCAATGCGACGGGCGTTATCGTTCACACAAATCTCGGACGTGCGCCGCTTTCGGACGATGCGCGAAAAGCATTGGTTGAAAACGCTTCCGGTTATTGCTCGCTTGAATACAATCTGGAAACGGGAAAACGCGGAAAACGCGGCGCGCGCGCCGAACAACTTTTAGCGGAAATCACGGGCGCGGAAAGCGCGCTCGTTGTCAACAACTGCGCGGCGGCGGCATTTCTAGTTTTGAAGGTTTTGGCGTGCGGCGGCGAAGTGGTAATCTCGCGCGGCGAATTGGTTGAAATCGGCGGCGATTTTCGCGTTCCCGACGTGATGGCGCAATCGGGTGTTATTTTAAAGGAAGTCGGCGCAACAAATAGAACGCGGGTTTCCGACTACGAAAATGCAGTTTCCGAACGAACTCGAATGATTTTACGAGTCCATCCGTCAAATTATCGAATCGTCGGATTTACCGCCGCGCCGCGTTTGTCAGAACTTGCTCAACTCGCGCATCGAAATGACATTTTGCTTTACGAAGACGCCGGTTCAGGCGCGATGTTCGATTTGAGCAGATATGGCTTGACGGACGAACCGGTTATCATTGATTCGATAAAAGCGGGCGCGGATGTCGTTACCTTTAGCGGCGACAAACTTCTCGGCGGCGTGCAGTCCGGCTTGATTGTCGGACGTGGCGAAGTTGTCGAAAGATTGCGGAAACATCCGCTTTACCGAGCTTTGCGGGTTGATAAATTAGTTTATGCCGCGCTCGAAGCAACGCTCGAAGCCTTTCGGCGCGAAACGGTTTTGAAAGAAATCCCCGTTCTTAAAATGCTTTCGATGACAGTTGAGGAACTTAAAAAGCGAATCCAACAATTTGCCGAAAATTTGAAAGGAAAACTCGGCGACAATCACGACTTGCAGTTTGAAATCATTGACGGAAAATCGGTTGTCGGCGGCGGTTCTGCACCGACGGTTCAGCCCATAACAACTTTGCTCGCGCTGAAACATAAAAAAATGACCGCCGATAAATTGGAACAAACCTTGCGATTTTCAAAGCCGCCGGTTATTGCCCGGATTTTGGAAGATAAAGTTTTGATTGATTTGCGAACCGTTTCCGAAAGGGAAGAAGCGGAACTTTTGGAAGTTTTGGGAAGAATTTGCTAGCCGCAAAAAAACGCAAAAAAATCTTTTGTGCTTTTTGTTAGTTTTTGCGGCTAATTTTTGATTTTACTTATCCATTCTTGTTTGCAAAATCTTTCATAAATTCAACCAACGTGTCAACACCTTCTTTTGGAAAAGCGTTGTAAATTGAAGCGCGGATACCGCCGACCGAACGATGTCCTTTAAGTCCGTCGAGATTTTGCGCGGTGGCTTCGGTCGCAAATTGCTTTTCGAGTTCTTCCGACGGCAAGCGAAATGTTACGTTCATCAGAGAACGCGCCGATTTGTCGGCGTGTCCGCGATAAAAGCCGTCGCTCGCGTCAATCGCGTCATACAAAATTTTCGCTTTTTCCTCATTTTTCTTTTCCATCCGGGCAAGCCCGCCGTGTCCTTTGATATGCTCGCAGACTAAATTTATGATGTAAATTCCCCAAGTATTCGGCGTGTTGAGCATAGAATTGTTTTCGGCAAGCGCGCGGTAATCGAGCATCGAATGTTGATTTGCGGGAACTCGTTCGATTAAATCGTCGCGGATAATGACAAGCGTTACGCCCGAAGGTCCGATATTTTTCTGCGCTCCGGCGTAAATTAAAGCATGTTTTTCAACATCAATCGGCTTTGACAGAATGTTTGAAGAAGCGTCGCAGACAACCGCGATGCCTTTTCCGTCCAAATCATATTTAAATTCAACGCCTTCGATAGTTTCGTTTGAAGTGTAATGAATATATCCGGCGTTTTCGCTGAAATTTAATTCATCCTGCGCCGGAACTGATTTAAAGCCTGAATCGGCAGTTGAGAAAATCGTGTTGACGTTGCCGCAACGCTTTGCTTCTTTGACCGCTTTTTTGCCCCACGCGCCGGTTACGACATAATCAGCCGTTTTATCTCTGTCGAGAAAGTTCAACGGAATCATAGAGAACTGCAAGCTCGCGCCGCCTTGCAAAAATAAAATTTTATAATTGACGGGAACTTGCAAAAGTTCGCGGATGCCGCTGATTGCACTTTCAAGAATCGGCTCAAAATGCTTTGAGCGGTGGCTGATTTCCATTACGCTCATTCCGATTCCGTTCAGCGAGAGCATTTCGCTTTGCGCTTTTTCTAAAACCGATACGGGCAAAACAGCCGGTCCCGCGCTGAAATTATAAATTCGTTTTGTCATCAAATCTCCTTCGGTAAAATCGGTGCTGATTATAAAAAGTTAAGATAACACACCGCATCGCTTTTATAAATTTACGAAAATAAACTTTCGCGCTTCAATTTTTTGCGGAAAATAAGTTAAAATGTCTTAAGTTTAACAACTCATTTTTTATCGAAGGCATCTTATAATGAGCTTTTCTCGATAAAAACAACGACAATTTTGGGAGGTTTCTTATGTTTCGTAAA
>DATLXD010000096.1:0-3663 GCA_035575965.1 Pyrinomonadaceae bacterium
TTGCATAGTCCCATAAACCGTTGTAGCAGTGCCGTTCGTTATCCCAGCCGGGACAATTGATGATTGAATACCAACAAATTCCCTCAATAGGAACGCCGCTTCGCATCGCCGCGCGTGCTTCGCGCCCGATGTAACGCAGCCAGTCGGTTCGCGCGTCAAATTCGGTTCCCGTTTCAGCAATGAAGATAGGGCGGCGGTAGCGTTTGTAGACTTCGCGCAAAAGGCTTCTGAGTGGACGATACAACGGCTGTCCGCGCGCGATTTTTTTGCCGCCTGGATGAAACCACTGATTATCCCGGTAGTAATTAATGCCGATAATGTCGAGATATTTCGGCGCGCCGCCGAGTTCCGGTTGCAGCTGTCCAGCAAGCATATCCCACGCTTGATACTGCGAGAGACGATAATTTTCGGCAGCCGTTTGATTACGCACGCCGCGCCCGACGACATTGATAAGCGGGTCAATCTGCACGATGCGCGCTCGCGGGTCAACCGACCAGATTGCTTCGATACCTTCGATTGCCGCCCGGACGAGCTGTGTTTTCAATTCGTTTCCGCGTCTTCTCGCAAACGGATAAAAATAACCTACTTCGCCGCTCGCCCACGAAAAAAAAGAAATTTCGTTGATCGGCGCGACAAACGGGATTGAATCAGTTTCGTTCCGGTGCAGTTCGGTAAAGGCGCGTGCTAGACGTGCGTAGCGACGCACAAACTCCGGCTCGAAGATACTGAGGTCATCTGGAAAACCGTAATGACATAAATCCCAGATAACTTGTATGCCGAGTTCGCGTGCCGCGCGTATCATCGGTAGAACGCTCGAAAAATCGTAGTTATACGGCGTTTTTTCGATTAAGTGCCAGCGAATACCGTCACGGGCGACCGTCATTCCAAAAGTCCGCAGCCGTTCGTAATCTTCAACCACAAATCGGTCGTGCGCGGTTGCCGCAATCATATCCAGACGCTTCCTGTCAATATGACGACGATGCGTCGAACACTCGAAACCACCCATGAAAAAACTTTGAAACAGACCTTTGTCGGGCATACGTTGCTATGCTTGTATAAAACACAAAAAAAGCAGGTAATATACCAGGTAAAAATATAAGAATCAGTATGATAGCACAAATTCTAAAATTCATCCGAGTTTGCTCGCTCTGGCGGAACGGACTCGACGCTCAGGCACACCTCGGATTAATAATCTCAATTATGAAATTTTTGAGGAGGAATTTATTACACCCAAATTTAGCAAAACATCTCGATGTTTTGGTTAGCAAATCATTTTGGAAAATTAAAAGAAGCCTTTGAAACAAGTCTCAAATATGTTTAAAAAGGTAAAAATGAACCTCGCTTATAGTACAATGCGTCGATACCGCGCCAGCACAAGCATATAAAACCCGTAAGCTACTAAACCGAGCGCGACAATGCCCAACACCCACCGACCGTATGATTGCTGTTCCAGCGCGCGAAGCGCTCCGCTCAAACCGCGCGCTTCGCCGGCATTTGAATGCAGAGCCGCTTGAACCAAGAAGACACCGATAATTCCAAACACGACGCCGCGTGCCGACAATCCTGCCTGACCGAAGCGCGTCGCAAAAGTTTCCGCTTTCTCACTCATCTCGTTTGTCTTGAGCTTTTCACGAAATTTAGCCGTGTAAGCCTTGTAAAATTGAGATATGGCGAAAGCGATAAAGCCCAAACCGACAGCACCGACGAGCCATTGTCCGAACGGCTGCGCGAGCAAAGTTGCCGTCCATTCCTTGGATGCAGCGTCGCCGCGACTTTCGCCGCCGGAGCCGAAAACCAATTGCGCGGCGGAATACGCCAAGCCGATATGAATCACACCGATAGCCGCGTAACCGATGCGTTTCGCTATTCCCTTCGCATCGGAACCTTCATTCTCCGTGTCTTTGACAGCCTGCACAATGCGCCAGATTGCATATGCCGCCATTCCGACGGCAACCGCGCCGAGCAGTAATTTACCGTAAGACTGCGAAAGGATTTCCTCGAACGCGCCGCGCGAGTCGGTTGTTCTGCCGCCTCCGGTGAAAGCGGCGAGTGCGGCAAGCGCGCCGATGATAATATAAACCACTCCGTTCGCGGCGTAGCCGAATCTGGCGAGCGGAACAATCCAGCCGCGAGCAGATTGCGAAATCCGTTTGGCTTCTTCTTTTACAATTCCAAGAGATGAATCTCTATTTTGCATAAATGAACTCCTCCTTAACTGAGAACAACATAATACGATTGATGTAATACGAGATACTCTCATAATCCCGACTTAAAGGAAACACTTTACTTTCTCGCACCAACTCTGCAACTCGAGGTTCACTGCCTGGTTCTCCCCATTTGGCAAACTCTTCGACGCTCTCGGCACAACCGAAAGTGTATTGATAATGGTTTGCCGAATACAATACTGTCTGACTATTTATTAGACTGCAAAATAAAATTAGAGCATAGCCTTCAAGCATATGAGGGGTTTTAGATTTGATAGCGTCGTGGAATAATTTCATCGTGGCATAGAAATTTCTTGTTTCTTGGAATTCCGCCGAAGATTGGTTAAAATCGAGTCGAGGTATCACGAGATGGATTTTTATTTTTTATTATTTTCGTTGTTTTTTCCGCGCATTGTTCTGCTGGTATACTTTCTGATAGAGCGTTTCCCGCATAACACAATTCCTTTTTGGGGCGACGTGCTGCTCGGTATATTTGTCCCGCGCATTCTGATTTTGATTTCTATTTACCAGAATATGGGATATGACAACGTTTGGTTTGCGGCTCATTTGGCTGCCCTGATTTTGACGTATTTCACCGGCGGAACGAAAACCGTCGGCTGGCGAAGACGGCGACGTATGGATGAGTAATTTTTAGGCAGGATAAATCGTGTCGTTGATTGAGCGATGTCTTAATTCGGTTATTTCAATGCCCGAATTGAGCCGCCGCTCGTCTGAAACCTGATTGCTTTTGAAGAAGTGCCACCGTTTTTTCAATGTAAAATCTATCAATATAACCGTCAAAATCCAAACAACAGCCGCCGCGAAACCGGCAACAACACCGCTCGGATAAACTTTATCTTTTAGTGTTTTTCGCCTAAAATCTGCAATCACATTCTTATATTGAACATAGGAGATGAAAATGGCTGAACTTAACATTTCTGAACGGCAAGCCGGTGATATAACGATTTTCGATATGAATGGCGATATAGTTTTTGGGCAAGGAAACGTCGTTCTTCGCAACGCGATTCGCCGTCTCCTTGGCGAAGGCAAAAAGAAGATTCTCTTGAATTTCTCTGGAGTCGGTTTTGTCGATTCGAGCGGCATCGGTGAACTTGTTTCCGGTTTTTCCGCCGTCAATAATGAAGGCGGACAATTAAAACTTTTGAATCTGACACAAAGAACTCAACACCTTTTGGTAATCACCAAACTTTCAACAGTTTTCGATACTTTTGAAAACGAAGGCGATGCGCTCGGCAGTTACAACTAAATCGTTTTCTTTTTACAACCTAAGTTTGCAAGCGTGTTGAATTCTTTTAACGCTTCGCTTGTGCGTTAAAACAATTCAAACATAAAAAAGAGGACATAATTAAAGAAAAAAGCCCTTAGTTATGAATAACTAAAGGCTTTTTTCTTTTTATAAAAGCGAGCTTAAAACCAGCCTTTTTTATTTTGGACATAA
>DATLXD010000097.1:0-4153 GCA_035575965.1 Pyrinomonadaceae bacterium
TGATTGCAGCCAATCTGCGCCCGATTGATACAAGCGTGAAGACTTTACAAATCACACCGACGGCGGATTCTGCGGAAAACAAAGTTGAAATGCGCCAAACTTCGCTCAAGGCAACCGGCGAAGAACCGAAAACTGTCGAGGAAGTTAAGCCACCGAACGCACCGCTTGCGCAATTACAGTTTTTAACAAATTTGCCGGAAATGAAAACGGGTGAAAAAACGAAAATCGCCGTGATGGTTAAAAGCGCAACGGCTTTTCGCTCGGCGGTTTTGGGCTTGCAGTTTGACCCGAAAAAAATGGCGATTCGCAGCGTCGGTTTCGGCGATGTCTTCGGCGCGGGTTTGGCGCAGACGCTAGCCGCGCCGTTTATGAATCAAAACGGTAAAACCTTTGTTTCGCTTTCATCGCCAAAGGATATTGCCGAAAACACTTCGGGCGTTTTGGCTTATATCGAAGTCGAAGCACTCGCGGACGGCAAACACGAAGTTAAGTTTGATAACGACGTTTTGAATTTACTGACCGCCGACGGCAAGAACTTCAAAGTGCAGTTTTAGAAAGTGAGTTCAATGTTCAATGTTCAATGTTTAAAGTTCAAGATAAAGGATAAGTTTGAACGGATTGAAAGAAAAAATTCATCCTTCATCCTTCATCCTTCATCCTTAGCCAATGGATTCACTCTACTTGAATTGATTATCACCTTGACTGTACTGGCAGTTTTGGTGATGGGAACGATTCCGCTTGCTCAAAATGCTAACAAACGCCAGAAGGAAATTCGTCTGCGCGAAAACTTGAGAACACTTCGCGCCGCAATTGACGAATTTCATAGAGATACGCTCGGCGCGTGTCCGCAAGGCGCAGTTAGGAGCGGAAATATGGCGATAGATGGCGGCGGAATTCCCGTTGACCCGCGCAGTCGTGTCGTGATTGACGATTGCAAGATTTTCGATAGTGAAAACCTCGATCGCTTTCCGCCGAGTCTCGATATTTTGGTTGAAGGCGTGAAAGTCAAACCGCGCGGTTTAAGCATTCAACTTCAAAGCGGCGGCGCGTTTGATGAGAAAAATGCGACCGACAAAAACGATTCGGAAATAATGAAGGTTTATTTGCGCGAGATTCCGGTTGACCCGATGACGGGCGAAAAGGATTGGCAGTTTCGGTCTTCTTATCAAACCGCCGATTCGGAAGCTTGGGATGAGATAAATGTTTTCGATGTGCGCTCGAGTTCCGAAGCAGAAGCAATGAACGAAGAGAAATACAGTGATTGGTAGAAAGATGAGTTACGAATTACGAATTGCGAATTGCGAAAAAGAATACGCCACAAACGGCGGACACTATAATTTCCTTCAATCCAAAATCCAAAATCCAAAATCCAAAAATGAGCGTGGATTTTCTCTGCTCGAGCTGATGATTGCAATGTTTATCATCATAATTTTGCTGTCGGTCGCACTTCCGACTTATCAACGAACCGTTCAGCAAGCCCGCGAAACCGTTTTGAAGGAAAATCTTTTTCAGTTGCGCCGCGCCATTGACCAATATGCCGCCGATAAGGGCAAACCTCCGCAATCGCTGGACGATTTAATTACGGGAGAATACCTGCGCGAAAAGCCGGTTGACCCGATTAGCGAAAAAGCGGAATGGTCGGAAATTATGGGCGAAGATACCAGTTCACCGGATGCCGAGCAAGGTTTGAAAGATGTCAAAAGTCTTGCCGAAGGCGAAGACAGCGAAGGCAAAAAATACGAAGATTATTAAAAAGTGGTAAATGGTAAGTGGTAAGTGAAAACCCGTCTTACATTTACCACTTACCATTTACCACTTAATAAGAAATGTTTGAAAGTTTAACCCAACCGAATTATCCGCGAGCCGCGCTCGGCTTAGAGCAGACGAGCATTACGGCAATTGCTTTGCAAAAGGAACGCGGCGGCGTGTTCGGCGTCAAGCAAGCCGCGACCAGCGAATTGCCCGCGCATCTCCTTACGCCGAGCTTTACAGAACAAAACATTTCCGGCACGGAAGAAATGCTGGCTATGCTCGATGAAGTCGTAACTACCGCCGGACTTCGAAAGCAAAAGCGTTGGTCAATTTCTCTGCCGAGCAATACGGCGCGAACCGCGATTTTGACGCTCGAAAACGCGCCGGCTTCCAAAGACGAGCTTGATGAAGTTTTGGATTGGAAAGCGGAAAACGTTTTCGGCGTACCGTCCGGCGAAATGCGAATCACTCGTCGCAAAATCGCGCCTGACACGAGCGGAAAACTGCGCTATTTTGCAACCGCCGTAAAACTCAGCGTCGTCGACGAATACGAAATTTTGTTTGAGCGGATGAATTGGCGAGCCGGATTGATTTTGCCGCGTGCCGTCAGCGAAGCAAGCTGGCTGATTAACCGAAAAAAACAAACTGATTCCTTGCTGATAAGCTCTCAAATTGATGGATTTACCGCATTATTGCTGCGCGGCAACGAACCGAATGTCGTGCGTTCGGTGACCTGCACCGAAAGCGAGCGCGACGACGAGATTTACAGACTTTTAATGTTCTACCGCGACCGTTTCGGCGAAGGAGAGAGCGAAAATTTCTTGGAAAAATTTCTCGTTGTCGGAAGGGATTTTGCGCCCGAAAAGATAAAGGAAATCGCTTCGGAAGCATTGGGAAGAACGCCGGATATTCTTCGTCCCGAAGATGTCGGGCTGAATCTCCCCGTTCAGCATCTGAGTTTCGACGACCTCGCCGCGCCTGCGGGACTTGCGGCATTAGGCTGGAACTAGATAAGAGATGAAATATAAAGGATGAGGCATGAATAAGAAATAATTTTATCTTATTCATTTTTTGTGTTTTTCGCTCAATTATTTGTCCCGTTGAACGAAACATTATTGTTTTATTAGCGTAATCACTTTGCAAGTATGATAAAACGCGCATTTGCTTTAGAAAATGTCAAAAGTTTGACCGACGGCGAATTGATTCAGACGGCGATTCGCGGGCGTGAGGATGGTTTTGAGGAACTCGTCCGGCGTTATCAGCGTCCGATTACCGGCTATATTTACCGGATGTTGAATAATTATGACGCTTCGCTCGACGTAACGCAGGAAGTTTTTATCAAGGTTTATAATTCGCTCGAGCGTTACAGTTCCGAATACAAATTTTCGACCTGGCTTTACCGCATCGCGCATAACGCGGCGATTGATTATATGCGGCGGAATTCGGTCAATCAGCAAAGCATCGAAACGGAAAATGCGGACGGCAGCTATCAACTGCAAATCGAAAGTCCGCAGCCGAATCCCGAACAGGAACGCGAGCGAAGCGAATGGCGCAGGGAAATCGAAACGGTCGTCAAATGTCTGCCGCAAGTCTATCGTGAATTGATTTTGCTCAGACATTCGCAGGATTTGAGCTACGACGAAATTGCCGAAATTACAAATTTGCCGCTCGGAACGGTAAAAAATCGTCTTTTTCGGGCGCGTGAAATGATGCGCGAAATTTTTGTCGAGCGCGGATTTAAAGGAATTTAGAGTAAAAATTACTTTCTTAATTTTAGCAAAAAGTTTTCCGCGAAACTCGTAAAGATAGAACTACAAATGAATTTGCCGATTGTTACAACCGAAAAAGAATGCCCGCGCGAGCAGCTCGCCGCTTATATTGACGGCGAGCTGCTCGCGCGTGAAGAACTCGAACTTGAAATGCACCTGGCAATTTGTAAGGCTTGCGCGGCGGAACTGAACGAACAAAAAAAACTGCTTTGCGTTTTGAATTTTGCGCTTGAAAACGAAAGGGAAATCGAGCTTCCTGCTAATTTTACGAAAATTATCGTTACCAAAGCCGAAAGCAACGTCAGCGGATTGCGTTCTTCGAGAGAAAGATTCAAGGCACTTTTTGTCTGCTCGGTTTTGTTTTTACTCGTGCTTTTAGGACTCGGCGGAAAAATTGAACCCGTTTTAAATACCTACATAAAATTTACTGACCAAATTTTTGCCGTATTCGGTTTTGTCTTTCATCTTATTTATGACGTTTCTATCGGAACAGCGGTTATTTTACGTTCATTAGGCAGCGGGTTCGTCAACGATTCGGCGGTTGTTTTTGCCTTCTTTGCCGCTTTTCTCCTTGTTTCTCTATTTGCGCTTTCACGTTTATTTGTCCGTTATAATCGCGCTTAAATTTTTTA
>DATLXD010000098.1:0-5487 GCA_035575965.1 Pyrinomonadaceae bacterium
GTCGCGTAAAATTTGAAATTGGAAACGGCGCGTGGAATATCAACGCTTCGCGCCAAAGTTTTCGGTTTGCCGTTGTCAGCACTTTCGGCTTCGGCGAGCGCGTCTAAATCTCTTTCAAGCAGCGACGACAATCGCATTAAACAATCGTGTCTGTGTTCGGCACTCATTTTTGACCAATCGGGAAAAGCCTTTTTCGCCGCTTCAACTGCTGATTTAATATCGTTTTCGTTTGAATCTGGAATCAGCGAATAAACTTCTCCGAGAGCCGGATTAAAATTATCGAGATACTCGTTTGACGCGGGCGCAGACAATTCACCGCCGATGTAATTTTCTATTTTGTGCATTGTTTTTCAATTATATTACATTGTTTTTAAGAGTCGTAAAAATGATTTTCGCAATATGAGTTATTCATATAATTTATAAATTTCATAAGGTTGATTTAACGAATTAGTAAAATTAGGAGTTGCGCTGTTGAAATAAAACTGAATGAAAGTCAGTGAATAGTGAAAAGTTCGGAAACGCAGATATTAATTATTCACTATTCATTGTTAAGCAGAGAAAAATGATTTCAAGCTGCAATTTCTTTAATCCCAGTGCCTAACTTCAAAAATAAAAGAGTATCTGGAGATTCTTCCAAATACTCTGAAGCCAAGACTTATGATTTAAAATGAACTTAGTTCTTGCGAGAAACTTTTCGGCGATTTCTCAGGTTAGATGTCTTCTTAACTTGTTCGCCTCCCTGAGCTAAAACCGAAATCGAGCGTCCGTCGCTCAAAGCGCGTCCCGCCTCGATACTTTTCGCGCTAACCGTAAATCGTTTTTTCGCGGTTGCCTGCGCCAGCATTTTTTCGAGCGTTTCGTCGGTCAAGCCCGATTGGTCAATGCCGCTTGATTCGAGTTCGGCACGCAGATTTTGGACGGTATTTTTTTTGTGTTGGTAGACATCCGGGTAAATGTGAAGCCGTCCCGCTTCGACGACCTGCGTGTCGTAAGTAATCTCGACCGGAATGGGCGTGTCAAGTTGGGCGGTGACAATATTTTTCGTGCGCTTGGCGTTTTTAATTTTCTCCGGCGAAACCGCAGGATTACGCGCAGCGACGATTTTTTCAGCCAAATCGTAAAGGTCTGCTTGCAGCACGCGCACGCAGCCGTGGGAAACCAGACTGCCCAAATCGCCCGCGCCCTTCGCTTGGTGAATCAAATAGCTGTAACCGAGCGGAATTTTCAACTTTCCGAGCGGATTGCGCTTGTCGCTCGCTTTGATAATCTCGCCGGGCTTAACCGTTTTGTCATCTTTAACCCAATCGCTCGACGGCGGAATCCAATTGGGATTCCAAATGATTTGCGTCGCCTCGCGCATTCCGATAAAAATCGGAAACTCCTTCATTCCGACCCCGACCGGATAACTTTTGACTTCTTTGCCGTTTTGCCAGAGCGTCATTTGAAAAGCCGGAACATTGAGCGTGATTTTGATGTCGCCGTCGCCTGCAACGAGCGCGGTCTTTTCGATTTTTCCGCCGGTGCGTTTATCCGAACGCGCTGAATCGCGCTTGATGTCGGACATAAAGGACTGCGCCGACACTGTGCCGCCGGACAAGAAAAATGCAACAAGCAACGCGATTGCAGCTATTTTTATACACTTTAAAGATTTCATATTAATTAGCGTTTTGCACGCATATTCAAGATGCGCGAAAGCCGCCTTTCGGTTGTTCACACTTTTCATCGGGAAAATCAAGCGAGTTTAATTTACTTTTCGAGTTTTGACAATCGTTTCGGTTTGACGGCAGCAAAAAGATTTTAGCTTCGTAGGAGCGAAATGTTTGGGATTTTCCACTATTAATTTACTCAACCATTTTATGAAAAAACTTCAGCGTTCATAAATCGAATTTTCACGGCGGCGCAAAAAACCTCCTTCCCGATTGTTCAAAACACTTTGAACTTCCGCAATTATCGAAAGCGCAATCGCTTCCGGCGTGTTCGCTCCGATGTCGAGTCCGACGGGCGCGAAGAGTTTTTTTAGTTGTTCGGGCGAAAAATTTGCGCCTTCCGCATTTAATTCTTCCAGCAATTTCTTCGTGCGCCTTTTCGGTCCGAGCGCGCCAATATAAAAGGTTTTTGATTTTAATAAGAAATTTAAAATCTCGTGGTCGCGGCTGTAATTATGCGTCATAATAACCGCCGCCGAATTTTCGTCGAGCGTTAAATTTCCCTGCAAATTTTCTGGCGGTAAAACCAAAACTTCATCGGCGGCGGGAAATCTTTTGCGTGCGGCAAAAGCGGCGCGATGGTCAATTACGGAAACGCGCCAGCCCAAATTTTTGGCAAAATCCGCAACCGGACATGCATCGAAACCTGCACCGAAAACAAACAGAGAAATGGGCGGCGCGATTAGCTCGACAAAAAATTCAATTTCACCGTTCGCAGTTTGGAAGATTTCGCACCGCGAGCGTTTTGATTCTAAAACTTGTCGCGCCGCCGATTTTAATTCATCGGAAAATCCCAAGCCGAAAAAATCGCTCTCGGCATAATTTTTATTGTCGAAAAAATAACGAGTTCCGAGCGGCGACGAAAAGTTCTTGGGAATAGAAATCAATGTCGCCACGACACCGCTGTATCTTCCGGCGAAACAATTTTCGACAAAATTTAAAAGACGATTATCGCGTCCACTTTCGAGCAGCACGCGAATCACGCCGTTACAGCCCATTTGCAAACCGAAAAGCGAATTTTCATTGTCGCGCGTGTCGTAAGTAATAACTTGCGGAATTCCGGTTTGCAAAACTTTTTGAGCGCGTTCCAGAACGTCGGCTTCCAGACAACCGCCGGAAATCGTGCCGAGCGAATTGCCGTTTTCATCAACCAGCATTCGCGCTCCGGGCAAGCGGTAGCTCGAACCACGCACGTCAACCACCGTTGCTAAAACGACTTGCTCGGACGCGGGAAGCTCGCGGAGTTTAGCAATTATTTCTTGGAGTTCTTTCATCGAGAAACGTCAAAAAAATAGCGGTCGAGATGACCGCTTTTTAATAAAACAAAATTAAAATTCAATCTACAACAGTTTATCAGGCGTAATCGGCAGATGGCGAATGCGCTTGCCGGTAGCGTGAAAAACGGCGTTGGCGATTGCCGCCGGGATGCCGACCATTCCGAGTTCGCCCATTCCTTTGACGCCTAAAGGGTTGACGATTTTATCGTCTTCTTCGACAAACAGAGTTTCGATATTGAGAACGTCGGCGTTTGACGGAACGTGATAATGCTGCAAATTCGGGTTCATAATGCGCCCGAAGCGATGGTCAACTTCCGTCGCTTCGGTCAAAGCCATCCCAATTCCCCAGACGACGCCGCCGATTTCCTGGCTGTGCGACGTTTTCGGGTTCATAATCCTGCCGCAAGCCGTCGCTTCGACGACGCGCGTTACTTGAACCGTTCCCACATCAGGGTCAATTTTGACTTCGACGAACTGCGCGCCGTGCGCCGCCGTCGCATACTTTTGACGTTCGGGCGACGGTTTCGATTCGTGCTGTTCGACGATTTCGGTTAAGTTGTTTTTCCGCATCAAACCGGCAATGTTTATTGAATTCGATTGATTGTTTTTTAACTGCAATTTGCCGTTCGTCAATTCAACATCATCAATTTTCGCTGTTTTGAAAGGCGAATTCGCATCTTTATTCGCCATATCGAACAGCTTTTGTTTGATGTTATTTGCCGCTTCGAACGCCGCCGTGCCGACGCTCGCCGTCGTCCACGAACCGCCCTGCGACGGAGCGCGGGGAAATTTCGAGTCGCCGAGTTCAAACTTTACACGTTCCGCCGGCAGTCCTAAATGTTCGGCGGCAATCATCGTGATGACCGTGTAAGTTCCGGGTCCGATGTCGCTCACGCCGCTCGTAATATGCGCCGTGCCGTTGGCTTTGTAAACGATTCGCACCGTCGCCGCCTGCAAAAACGCGCCCCACGTTCCCGTCGCCGTTCCCCATCCGACAAGCAGTCTGCCGTCGCGCATCGAACGCGGCTCGAATTTTCGGTTTTTCCAGCCGAATTTTTCCGACGCGAGCGCGTAGCATTCGCGCAGAGCCTTGCTCGAATACGGTTTATTGTTATCGGGATTAACTTCAGAATAATTGATAAGACGTAATTCGAGCGGGTCGATTTTTAGTTTATAAGCGAGTTCGTCCATCGCGCATTCGAGCGCGAACATTCCCGAAACCGCGCCGGGAGCGCGCATCGCGCACGGCGTCGCCATATCGGTCTTGACGAGTTTCTGCGGCGTGTCGATGTTCGGACAGGCGTAAATCGAGCGCGTGAAGTTCGTGATGTTTTCCAGATAATCTTCGGTCGTCGAACTGTTGTTCAACGATTCGTGAATCATCGACTGTAATTTCCCGTTTTTGTCCGCGCCGAGCCGGACTTTCTGCCACGAATGCGGGCGATAACCGTTGCCCGTAAACATCTGCTGTCTCGTATAAATCAGCTTTACGGGGCGCTTCAAAATCTGCGCCGACATCGCCGCCAGCCACGGGTAATAATTTGCGCGCAAGGACGAACCGAACGCGCCGCCGACGAACGGCGAGACGACGTTGACGTTTTCTTCCGGCACGTCGAAGCTCGACGCCAGATGACGGCGGACGGTGAAAACGCCCTGCGTTTTATCGAAAATCGTTAATTTGTCGTTTTCCCAGAAAGCAATCGCGCCGTGCGGCTCCATCGGGTTGTGATGCTCAATCGGAATCGTGTATTCGGCTTCGATTTTGACGGGCGCGGCGGCAAACGCTCCTGCCGCGTTGCCGCGCGGCTTCGGAGCGCGGTCGGGATTCGGGTTAAAAGCCGTATTTTTCGCCGCTTCCATATCGGTCATCGGCTTTTCTTCCGTATAAGAAACTTTGACAAGCCGTGCCGCGTGCCGCGCCTGCTCGAATGTTTCGGCGAGAACGAGCGCGACGGGCTGCATATTGAAGTAAATTCGATTTGACTGCAAAGCGCGAAACGATTTATCCTGCTCGCGTCCGCCGGTTTGCGGTTTTGCTTCGGACGATTGCGGCTGTCCGGGTTTCGGCGCGTTTTCGTGCGTGAAAACGCGAATTACGCCCGATTGTTTTTCGGCTTCGCTCGTGTCGATAGTTTTAATCGCTCCCTTGGCAATCGAGCTTTGCACGATAAAACCGTAAGCGATATTCGGCACGGCAAATTCGGCGGCGTATTTCGCTTTGCCCGTAACTTTCGCCACGCCGTCCACGCGGCTCATTTCCTTTCCGATATATTTTGCCATTTTTTTTGTTTTAAAACCTCCTGCGCTTTTACGCCGCGCCGCCGTTCATCGCGCGTTGGAGAGCGAGAACGATTGCCCGTTTGCCGAGTTCGACTTTATAAACGTTATGTTTGAGCGGTTTGGCTTCGCGCAAAGCGATTTCGGCGGCGGCTTTGAATGTCTCTTCGTTTGCCGGTTTGCCGTTTAAAGCGCTTTCCGCTTCGAGCGAACGCCACGGTTTATGA
>DATLXD010000099.1:0-15467 GCA_035575965.1 Pyrinomonadaceae bacterium
TCATTCTTAGCTTCAATAAATTGTTTGAATTATTCAAAATTCTAGTGAAATTATCAGTTTTGCCGACCCCAGAGGTTTAATAAAATTTAATCAATACTTAATCTCAAATTCAACACTTCTTAACAACGCTTCTTCATACTTAACACCTAAAGAAAAATTAGAAAGGAGAAATTTTATATGCAAGAACGAGCAGTCGCATCGGAATCCGATGAAGTCGAAGCGTATTTATATGAAGAGAATCACTCTCCCGAAGACATCGCGGAACGTCTGCGGGAAATTGCCGATATGCTGGATAAAGGCACGGTTACGCTGGGTGATAAAACATTCGAGATTCCCGAAAATGTCGCTTTCAAATTGGAACTCGAAGAAGAACACAACGGCGACATCGCGCCGATTAATTTTGAAATCGAAGTCGAAATTGTTTTCCCCGTCGTTTTGGCGGATTACTAAAAAGGAGGAATTATGGCGAAAGAGTTAATTTTATTTCAGGAACATCACATCACGAGTCGAGAGAAAGTTGCCGAACGCCTGCGCGAATTAGCAGGTAAGATTGAAGACACGACTTTCCTGCTCGGCGACCACGAAGTCGCGTTGCCGGAAGCGGTCAGTTTCAAAATCGAAGCCGACCACGAAGAAGAACAAGGGAATCCGGTAACCGAACTCGAATTTGAATTGCGTTGGCAGCCGTGGGCTGAAATGCCCGCGATAGCCGAAGAAATTGCGGCAAACTAAAATTTTGTGTCGGCAGAGACACCTGTGCGCGGGTAATTCCGCGCTTTTTTATTTGATTTTTTGAAGCTCAAGTACCGAAAATCAATCTTTCTTCTTTTCTATGCCTGTGAAAAATGCGCTGGACTAAGATTTTTTACCGTGCGGTTAATCTCGCCGAGACAACACACGCCCGCCGGATTGCGTATTTCACAAACGCACAATTTTTCTTTGATAAATTGACTGACCTGCACCGGAACGGAGCTTTTGCCCTTTTGCGCTATTTCCTTACGAACATCGCCTTCTGTAAAGCCGAAGCAGTAACAAAGCGGGCGGGCATCGCCGCTTGCTTTTGTTGTTATGAGTTCACGCACGTCCTCGACCGTGAACACACGCCCCGCACTCGAGTAATAAACAACCGGGCAATTTTGAGACGGACAGAATTTATACTCTTCGTTCTCAACACATAAAAGTTTTTCGCTTTTAACGTGATGCACAACGGTTTGACGAGCCACGCCACGTCCCGTTTTATTACACCCGCCACAAGCATTTTGCGGAGTTTTCTTTGTCATTTTTACGCCAATACAACAATCCATAGTTTTACTTTGCTTTGTAACCGATTTCATCAATCGCTTTTTTAATTTGCTCAAGCGTGATTTGTTTCGGCTTATAAACCACTTTTACATTTTTATTCTCATAGCTTGCCTCGACCGAAGCCACACCGTTTAGTATCTTTAATGTTTCGTTGATATGTGGTTCACAGCCCGCACAAGTCATACCTTCCACTTCAATAACTACAGTTTTGTTTGCCTGGTTTTCTTCCGAAGATGCGGCGGGCATCGTTTCAATTGAAAATTGCTGCGGATTGCTGGCAGCCGCCATCAAATAGCCAGTGTAATAAGGCGCGAGAGCGAAAGCGGAAATTACCAATACTCCAACCCACAAAAACACTTGATTTATTTTATTGACTGGTTTCGTGGCGCAACTTTGCCCTTCGGCGCATTCCTTTCGGCAAAAATAAACGCGGTAGAAACTAAAAGCTAAAGCGGTAAACGCTAGAACTAACAAATAAGGTCTGAGCGTTTCAAAAGCCGAAGCCGCGCCGAATGCGCCAACGCCGAACAAAACAGCCACCAAAGGCAAAACGCAACACAAACTAGAAGCAATTGCCGCAAAAACCGCACCGCCGATAAAAACATTTTCCTTTTTCATAATCATTTTTTTATTACTTGCTCTTTTCTATTGTCACTAGAATCGGGCAAGCCGATTCGTCACCGTGCGCTTTTAATTCGTTGTCGCACTCTACCAAATGACAATTCAAAACTTTCTTGAAATTTCGCATTTGATTTATTTTGCTTTCCAAATCGACGAGTTTTTTCAAAAGAAGCTCGCGCACCGTCAGGCACTGGTTTGCGCCACCGATAGAAAAAAGCTGTCTTACATCATCGAGCGAAAATCCCATTTCCTGAGCTTGTTTGATAAACCGGATACGCTCGACAGTTTCCGCCGGAAAGATTCTAAAACCACCGCTCGAACGAGCGGCACGAGGCAATAGCTTGAACCGTTCGTAATAACGAACCGTGTCAACACTCACGCCCGAATGAGTAGCTATTTCTCCGATTTGTAAGCCGCTACCATTCATAAATTGATTCTACACCCTTGAGCTAAGTCCAGAGTCAATCAATTTAGAGCATTATCCGAAAAAGCTAATCGGTTTTTTGAAATTTAGCTATGAAGGCGTAGCGACGAGCGATTGAGGTAATTTTTATTCTACCCAAACCCTGTTTCTCCGAATCTTCAAGATGCGGCAATAAATCGCTTTGAAATTCTACGTGAAATTGCTTGAGCCAGCTTTTTAAGATTCTGCGAAACCACGCGGGCATCTCTTTTTGGTCATAAAAATCCACGACGTGAAAACTTCCGCCGGATTTTAAATTTGCCAAAGCACTGGTGATTGATTTTTTCCAGGTCGGAATCATCGAAATTGAATAACTAAAAAAAATCGTGTCGAAAGGCGTTTCTAAATTAAAAGTCTTTCGGTAGTCGAAATCATCGGCAAGAGCGATTTCGAGCGTAATGTTTTTTAAGTTTTCGTGGTCAATTTTAGATTGCGCCGTCTTGAGCATTTCGCTCGAAGCGTCAAGCCCCCAAAAGTTTGTATTCGGATATTTTTTTGCAAGAATAATGAGATTTCTGCCGGTTCCGAAGCCCACTTCCAAAACATTTTCGCCCGCCTGAACATTCATTTGCGCGATTAATCTATCGCGTCCGAGCAAATAATACTTGCGCGTCAAGTCGTAGAAATATCGCTGATGGCGATACATGGCATCCATTTTCTCGAAAGCGTTATCTCGATTTTGGATTTTGGATTTTAGATTTTGAATTTCGTTTGAATTACTCATTCAAAAATATACAGATGAAATCCGCCGTAAATTGAAGCGCGGTCTTGTTTGAAAAGTTCGGCGGAAAAACTTTTTTGGTAATCAAACTTGACTCGCAGATTTTTCGGCAAATTTTTCTCGATTGGAGAAGCTGCGCCCGCCGTGCGGAAAATTATCCTTGATTCTCGTTCCGCTTTGTCGGCAATTGCCTGCCAAAGCTCGGTAATTGCGTCCGCTTTCATCCAATCCTGCGCGTCGAGAAAGACAAATCGGTTGAAAGTTCCTCTTGGATTTTGTTTGATTTCTTCGGTTACCGAACCGACGTTCGTCTTGATTTTGTGCGCGTTTGATTTTAACGTCTCGTGGTGTTCCGCTTTTAGATATTCGGGGACGGCTTGGCGCGTATCAGTGTCGTATTTTCTGGCAAACGCTTGCCACGCGAAATAATTTTCTTTAATCGGATAAGCGCAAGCCAGCCGTTTGGCGCGTTCGCGGTAAATGTCAATAACGGTTCGGTGTTCGGCTAAATCTTTCTTGAGTTCCTCGTATTGCTGCGGCGGAATTCCGAGACCGAACATTGTTACCGGCATTTTTCCGACGGTTTTTATAAGCAATGAATCAAAAAAAGGCGCGATGTTTTTTTGATAAAGCCGCTCTTGCTCGGCAAGCGTTTCGGCTTTCAAAACTTCACCGGGCTGCCAGCCTAACAAACGCGAAAATTCGTGAAAGAAACGCAGGAAATAACCGTTGCGCGAATGCTCGTAAAGTCCTCCTCTCGAAAAATAATTGATGCGATTGCCGTGCAGTAAATTTCCAAAAAAACCGTTGCTTTCCCAAAATTGTCTGGCACTCGCGTTTAAGTTCGGCGCAATGAATTTTTTGTAATTGGGAACATTTTGGGTGTGCTTGCCGAAGCCGAAGAAACTAAAGAACTCTTCGTAAGTCGGCAGAAATTGCAAAGCTGCGAGCTTTAAGCGCAAAAGATAAATATGATAACCGTTTAAGTCAACCGCCGTAATGGATTCGGGATTTTCGACGAGGTAGTTGAGCGCGTTGCACCCGCCCGAAGAAATCGTCAAGACGCGCGAATTTTCGTTTAATCGTAAGGCTTGCAAATCGACTCGCGGGTCTTCCCAAATTTGATTATAAACAAACGCATCGAACCACAAGGCAAAGAGTTTTTGCAAAAAACCCTGCTTGCTTGTGATGCCGTCTGTTCTGACGGCTTCAAGAACATTTTGTTCAGACTTCATATTATAAAATACAATTCCATAATGAATTTTATTTCCTGAAAATATCAATTGCCCGATTTGGATAATCAGTAATAATCCCATCCAAATTGAATTTTTTCATTCGTTCCAAATCGGAGATTTCATTGACCGTCCAAGGAATGATTTTAATTCCTTTTTGACGACAATATTTTACGATTTCTTCATCAACCAGCGAAAAATGCGGACTGTATATATCAGGTTGAAAACCTAGTTTTTCGATATTTTTTTTAATTCCGGCTTTGTTTTCAACCAGCAAAACCAGCGGCAACTTAATCGGAAATTTCTTAAACTCCTGCAAAGTTCGCACGTCGAACGATTGAATCATTACGCGCTTTTGCATCTTGTTTTTGACAATCTCGCCATAAAGCAGTTTGGCGAAAACGGCGGGCGGCGGATGATAAATGTTGTCGCCTAGCGCGGTTGATTTGGTTTCGATGTTATAAATTGTCGGCTTAAGCCCGTTTTTTCGAATGTACTTTTGCGTTTCCGTGAAGACATCCCGGAGCAGAGGTTTGTAAGTTTTTATTTTTCGCTGTTCGGGAAAACGCTCGTTTCCCAAGCTTCCGACATCGAATAACTTGATTTCGGAGTAATTCACTTTAAAAAGGTTATATTCCTTCTGCTTTTCCGGCGGTATCGGCGAAGCGTTTTTGTCGAGCGTAATTTCGGACGCAAACCATGGTTCGTGCGAAACGACTAATTGATTATCTTTGCTGACAACAACGTCTAATTCTAAAGTGTTGACACCTAACTCCAACGCTTTCAGAAAAGCCGGAATTGTATTTTCGGGCATTAAACCGCGTGCGCCGCGATGACCTTGTATATCGAAAGTCGGCGCGGTTTGAGAAAATATATTGACCGTCATTAGCAAACCAAATAGAAGAATTATTTTTTTCATAGTGATTGAAACTGAAAACATTACAAAAATTATAGAGGCGATGGACAAGTCCCGCGCCCGCCTTGTTTGTCAAATACAACGAGCGAGGACAAGCCATCTCTACAATATAGGTTTTGTTCCAAACAATTTTCGACACTAATGCTCTCAACATCAGCAAATTTAGACATTTATAGCTCCTGAGCTTGCATTATTATGAAGCGGACGGTTTACATTTTTGTTAAATACTCTGAAAAATATTTTGTATCTCTTCTACAAGAGGCTTATTATGCAGAGGAGTTCCCCATATAAACAATTAGTTTGGTGCCTACCTTATGTTTGAAAAGGAACGTGCTTTTTAAGCAAAGTTCACTAGAGTAGAAATGCTATGAAACTTACACCTCGCTTTGCCATTGGCTTTTTGACTTTTGCTGCTGGCGTTCTTGCTGTGGCTGGTTGGTCGGCTCATATCGGTCGAAAGGTTTGGTCTCCGCGCGTTTTTGCTTGGCGTAATCCCTTCAAGCCGCAACCAATTATCGAAGAACAGGCAAATTGTCCAGTGCGTCTTGTTCGCCCGCGATTTTACTCATTTATGTCTATAGGTTCTTCCATCGGCTCTGTTCTAGATCTCGATGTAAAGAATGTGAGCAGCAAGCCGATTCACTCATTCACCATCAGTTATCATTCACCAGAGCCGTTAGATACAGGTTCAAGCAGTTGGCATCCTGAAACGCACTTGCAGCCGGAGCAGTCTCATACTAGCGGCACAAGTTCCAGGGGCAATGACAGAGTTACCTTTTCAGTTGATTTCGTCCAGTTTGCGGACGGAGATATTTGGTTTGCAAACCCGCTGAGAGCTACTGTAAAACCCGAAGGCGTGCGAGCAGGAGCGCAAGCCGCTACTGAGTATTTGCGTAAAGTCTTAGAATCTGATGGGGCGGCTGTGGTGATGGATGTCTTACCGTATATTCGCGTTAAAGTAGAATCGCCGGAGGTTTCGACAGAAGAGGTCTTGAGCTATTTCGGCTTTTATTGTGGCGTAACAAATACAGTGGTGCGCGTTGAACACGCTTATCAAAGAGATGGTTTATCTGGAGTTGAGAAGTTTCTCACGCAGCAACATCAATAATAACGTTGCACCGATGGGTTATTGTCCGCCCGGCAGTACTTACGAACGGACGGCTCACCGGCTCATACCGCAGCGGCTTTCCGGTGACGGACAAATCAATCGGCGGAAAGATTTCCCGCGCCGATGTCGCGGATTTTATGTTGAAACAGTTGATGGAAGACACTTATCTGCGAAGAACGCCGGGCATTTCGTATTAAGAGATAAATTGCGCTTTGCTCGTTTCCACCTGAGACAATTTGGGCGTTAGGAGCGTTGTCTGAAATCGAAACGATGCTAAAATCAAAGTTTAAAAACTGAAAGGCGAGCGATGGACATTCTTGGCTTCATTACTTTAATCGTTACCGGATTCACGTCTTGCGCGGAGTTTGGCTCTTACGCTTTCGTGCATCCGGTGATTCGCCGCCTGCCGCAAGAACATCATATCCAAGTCGAGCAAGGGCTTCTTAAAACATTCGGGCGCGTAATGCCCGTGCTGATGCCGCTGTGCGTAATTCTAGCAATCTCTTACGCGGTAGAGTCTCAACGGAGTTGAAGGAACGGCGCGTATCGTTCGTTGGGCAGCGGCGGTTTCGTTCATTGCTGCTTTGGCGTCAACCGTTATCTTCAATGTCCCGATAAACTTAGCTACCGGACGTTGGAATGCCGACAATCCACCGGAGAAGTGGAAGGAAACAAGGAATCGCTGGGAATTCTTTCAAGGCTTGCGGTCTTGGCTGCTGCTGATTGGCTTCGCGCTTTTGTGCTTGGCAATGACGCTGCATTCGTAAAGGTAGCCGTTTTGAACGCAACACGCGCCCAAAAGTCATTAGAGCGGCCGGTGGGACAGCGTGCTTGTCATATTGCGTGTGAAAGTTATTGGTTTTCAGACAGCTTTTTCAAAAACCAGCGCAATTATCTGGTTAATTTCCCGATGCTTGGCGGATTCCGAAGCGGCGGCGAAAATTTCGCTCGGCAAATCTTTTTCGAGGGCGGACAAAATGCCCAGCGCCGTTTCTTTGGTTACCTTCCAAGTCGCCGATTGATTGACGACGAAATCGAGAATTTCCAACGCCCGCCGTTGCGTTGCTTTTTTGCGGGCGAGCAGCGCAGCCGTTCCCGCGAGTATGTCGAGCGCAATCGGCAGCGAGCGAATTTCCATCGCCTCTTTTAACGCTTCGTCGAAATATCGGCGGGCTTTTTCCGTTTGACGGCGAGCGGCAGCGACGCAGCCGAGATTGTCAAGCGTCGTGGCGACGGCGCGGCGGTAGCCGATTGTTTTGCTTAAAGCGAGACCTTCTTCGAGCAGGGCGGCGGCGCGTTCGTATTTGCCGCCGAGATACAGCGCGTAACCTAAGTCGTTGAGCGAATCAACAATTTCTTTTTCGCCTTCAAGGCGTACCGAATTTTTAATTGTTTCAATACTAGTGCAAAATGCCAATCGGTTTATTACAGGCGAAGCTATTTGGAATCACGTTTGGGAAGGAACAAGACCATTTAATCAGGAGAGCTTAAAGGTTTTTATTTGCAACCTGCGTCGTCAATTTACTCCCTTTGGGATTACGATTGAAACGATGGTTAAGGTCGGATATAAAATGGTTCCATACCAAAAATAAGGAAAGATTTGGGAAAGCCGCCGAACTTTATAAAGAAATCAAAAAAGCTGCCTTTCAACACTTTTTAGTACGGGCTTTCAATTTCAGTAAGAACGTCGGCTCGTTAAACAATCTACTTATTTTAATCCGGCGAATTTACAGTTGTTACACTTACTCCATCGAGAAGATATTCGTTGCGGCGGTAAGCATTCAACTCAATGAATCGCCGCCGCAAAAATGTTAAAATCGGCGAAAAGGCTGTTTTTGTGCTTTTGCGCTTTGAATAAACCGGACGAGTTAATTCCGAGTCATCCTTCAGGATTTAACGAATATTCGGTTCAGCATCTCTGCCAAACGGTAGCCTGCCAAAGCGATTTGTTCCTGCCCGGTTGCAAAGGAGCGGTCCTGATATTTCTTGGAAGGTAGTTCGCCGCGTTTTAATTCGTCCAAATACACCTCTTGATTTAGCAGTTTGAATCCTTCATTGTTCCATTCTTTGTAGTCGCCGAGTTTTAAACGATTTTTCATTTGCGAAAAGGGATGTCTTTTTGTAATTTTTTGGGCAATTAAAGCAATATAATCGGAATCGCAGGCATCATTTTCACGCAGAATGTTTCGCCCCAGAATTGAATCCCAATAGGAATGAAGATTTACCCGATTTTCCTTCGCGTCCGGCGGCGAAAGTAAAAAGAGATTTCCGCCCTGGTCGCCTTTCGGTTCGGTTTCCGTAATTCTCGAAGCATTGTGCAAAGGATTGTGAACGTCGCCGCCGACGTGCAGAAACCACGCCAGATTTATTGCTTTTTCAGCATCGGAAACGGAATTGTCTTTTAAGTTTTTCTCGAAATCATAGAGCTTTGCAATTGCCTGTCCTTCACTGCGATTTTCCATAATTTCCGCTTTACCGTTTGTTTGCTTCCAAAATATATCGGCGTAGTGCCAAGGTCCCTGATTATATTTCTCGAATCGCACCTTGAAATCACGGTTGCGGATAATATCAGCCCACGTCGAAGCAATCATAAAAAGTTCGAGTTCTTTGGCTGATGCCGAACGGGAACCAGCCGCATAATAAACGCTCAAATGCGAATCTTCCGGTGCACTGAGCAGTAAATTTACCGCTTTTGCCCGAACTTCGGGTGTCATCTGCTGCCACGCTATATAGGCGGTAACTTTGTGTCCGGTATCGTCCCAGGCAGAAACCGAAGACACAAACACCGAATAAAAAATAACTAAAAATAAACTTATTACATGTTTTTTTTGCATAATATAAATTTCTAAACCTTTGTCAATCCTGTAGTTGTGAAAAATAAAGCTGTCTGAATTTGATTGAAAATATAATTTTACAAATCTTCCCGTCCCAAACAGAAGTCAGGTTGAGTTCTCTAATTTAACCTCATCGCTTCTGCCATCACCTGAAAAATCCAGTTTTGTTCCATCGAGCCGCGCACGAGATATGCGCCTGCGCCTTCGGCAAAAATCGCCACATCTTCACCCGCGTGCGTTTCACTGGTTAAAGGAACTGTCGCTTCCTGTTTGAAATCTGGATTTAGAGTTTCTTCCTGAGTTAAGTCAGGGCGTTTGCCATCTCGATAACCCGAACCGTTGGCGTAACCGAGCGTCGTATAAGGCAAACTGTTTTTGTCGCCTTTCGGCTTTTCTTCCGCCAAACCGTTATCATCAACTTCGCGCACTAATCCAAGAATGTTATTACCCCGCGCCGGATAACCGGCAAGCGTGAAAACGTGGCTGTGGTCGGCGGTAACAATAATCAAAGTTTCGTCGAGATTTACTTTTGAAAGAGCGGTGCGGACGGCATTTGATAATTCGACCGTATCGGTGAGAGCGCGGAAAGCGTTGCCGTCGTGATGCGCGTGGTCAATTCTCCCGGCTTCAACCATTAAAAAATAGCCTTTTCTATTGTTTGACAACACATCAATTGCTTTCGCGGTCATCTCCGAAAGCGACGGTTCTCCGCCTTTATCTTTCGGGCGGTCAAACTCGTATTGCATATGCGAACGCTCGAAAAGCCCTAACAAATGTTTCGTTTTTTTTGTATCAATTTGGTCGAACTGCGCTTTGTTCCAGACATACGCCGAATTTTTATATTTAGCAGCCCATTCGCCGGTTAAATTCCTGCCGTCTATTCTTTCGCCTGTTTTGTCCGCATATTCCGGGTCCGGCGCGTCTTTCGGTAAAAACTTCGACCGTCCGCCGCCCAGAGCGACTTCCAACCCGTCGCCGTAATTAAATTCGATTAATTGCCGGGCGATGTCGGGGAATTTAGCGTTTGCCGCGTCTTTTGAACGGTCGAGAACGTCTTTGTCGCCTTCCCAATCACGGTCCGGCGAGTGCGCGTAGCAAGCACCGGGCGTGGCGTGCGTCAACCGCGCGGTTGAAACGATGCCGGTCGATTTTCCTGCTTCTTCCGCCATTTCGAGAAAGGTTTTGGTTTCATTTCCTTTGACCGTGCGGTAATCGCCGCGCACGACCATTTGGTTAACCGACAAAACTCCTTCGTCGGTTTTCACGCCGGTGATAATGGCACTCATCGTCGGCGCGGAATCGGATGTCTGCTGGTTGACGCTGTAAGTCTTTGACAAAGCTGAATAAGGGAAATTTTCAAACGAAAGGCGATTTTCCTCGCCGCTTTCACCGCGCATCTGTCCTTCCAAAATTCGCGCCGCCGTCAGAGTCGTTACGCCCATTCCATCGCCGATAAACAAAATCACGTTTTTGGCTTTCTTTTTAATCGGTTTTAACGCTTTAGCACGTTCGATTGCCGCACGTCCGTCGCGCAGCCAGGTTTCAGCCGATTCCGCCCGCTTGACCGGATAAATCGGCGCAGCAGTCTGGGCAAACTGTGTTGAAACGAAACTTGATAAAGCAAAAACAACAAGGCTTTTGAAAAAAACGGATTTAATTTTCATTATGTATTTCCTTTTCGGCGAATGAGTTCGACTTGATTTTATTAAAGCTGTGTTGCACAGATGTTACGAAGAAAATTCGGCTATTGCTTATTTCAATCACCATCGAAAAGTTTGGCTCACCGTCAGGTTTAAAGTTAGCAGAAAAATCGTTTTTACGCTGGCAGACGAAAAATTAAGATTTATTTAATACGATAAATTACAAAAAACACATAAAATGACTTTATGACGCTTAACCAAACCTCTGCTCTTAGCAGAAATCTTTTATTGTCGGTAATTTGCTCGTCCATATTATTGGTGATGATCGCCGCTTTTCTCTGGATGCCGCTCGAATCGGCGGCACAGACAGAAATTTCCAACAATGTCGCCACGCAGGGACGTACCTTAACGCCTGCCGGAAAACTAATCGTTGACGCGGCGACGAATCTTCCGGCGGTTGTGCCGCTGACATTCGATTTTGTGCGCTCGCCCGATGCTAACGGCGCGGACGGCAAAGGTCGTTTTCTGATTGCCGTCAACAGCGGTTTCGGTTTGCAGTTTAACACACGAAGCAAAAGCCAGCAGACGCTTTCGGTCATTGACCTCAAAGCCAAACCCGAACCGCAAGTCGTTCAAAATGTTTATTTTCCGACTCCGAACAGCGCGAATGTCGGCGTCACTTTTTCGAGCGAAAAAGATTCTGAAGGCTCGTATCAAATGTTCGTCGCCGGTGGTTTTGAAAATCGCATCTGGCTTTTCAAATTCAACCCGAACGAAAAAGAGCCGATTTCGCCGGGCAACAAACCGGACGCGAATCTGGAAGCCGGTTTTATTGATGTCGGCGCGTTTTCCGATTTCGCGCCGAGTCCATATTACAACCGCAATGAAGCTCCGGCTTATCCGACCGGAATCGCTTTGAGTCCCGACAACTCGACGCTTTTCGTTGCCAATAATTTAGGAGACAGTCTGGGAATTTTGCAGGACTGGAAAGGAGCGCGAAAAATTACGAAAGTTTCGCTGAAACGCCGCAGTTCGACGCAGTTCGTTTATCCATATGATGTCGAAATTCTTCCCGAAGCAGGCGGCAGTAAAGTTGCAAAAGTTTATGTTTCGCTGTGGGGTGACGGAGCGATTGCCGTTGTTAACCCCGAAAATCCAAACCAGGCTTTGAAACATATTGCGGTTGAACGGCATCCGACGGCGATGATTTTGAGTCGTGATAAATCGAAACTTTTCGTCGTCAATTCCAATGCCGACAGCGTTTCAATAATTGATACGGCAACTGATTCGGTTGTTGAAAAAATCAACATCAAGCTGGCTGAAAATGCTCTGAATGGCGCAAGTCCCGAAAGTTTGGCATTAAGCGCGGATGAAAAAACTTTGTATGTCGCAGGCGCACACATCAACGCGGTCGCCGTCGTCGCGCTCGGCAAGCCGTCAAAACTCGCCGGATTTATTCCGACGGGAAATTATCCGTCGGCGGTCGCCGTCGCCGGAAATCGTCTGTTCGTCGGGAACGGCAAAGGCACTGGCTTTGAAAATTCTTCCGTGATAATCAACAATTCGGGACGCGCACCGAATATGCCGAACGAAAACTTTCCGGCGGGCAGAACGAATAAACGCGGGCAGTATAATCCGTCGCTGACGAGCGGAAATATAAGTTCCGTCACCTTGCCGAATGAACGCGCCCTTTACCAATACACGCAAGCCGCGATGCGGAACAATGGCTTACTTGGAAATAAATATAAACCACTTTTTACGGGAAATCGTTCGCCATTCAAACACGTTATTTACGTGATTCGGGAAAACCGAACGTATGACCAGGTTTTCGGCGATGTGGAAAAATCCGGTGACGGCTCGAAAGCCGACGGCGATGCGTCAGTGGCGATTTTCGGTGCTGGAGAAATTGCCAAATCGCCGTCCGGCAAATCGCAAAACATCACGCCGAACGCCCACGCTTTAGCACTGCGATTCGGACTTCTCGACCGCTTTTTTGTCAACGCCGAAGCCTCGCCCGACGGTCATAACTGGTCAACCGCCGCTTTTTCCAATGACTACGTTGATAAGGTTTTTCGCTGGAATTATTCGGGTCGCGGGCGAACTTACGATTTTGAAGGTTTCAACCGTTTGCCGTCGTTTGACCCGCCCGCGAATCAGCCTCCGGGCAGCGTGCCTTCGGTTTTTCGCTTGCCCGCGACCGAAACCGACGTAGCAAATTATATGAAGCGTTACATTCCTTATCTGAACGGCGACCGCGACATTGCCGAACCGGAAACGCTTTATTTGTGGGATGCCGCCAGCCGCGCCGGATTAACTTACCGCAATTACGGCGAATTTATCGCCACAGTTTCGGCGGCGGATGTTGAGGAAGTCAATACGCGCAAACCGAAATCTTACCCTGACATTTCGCCGAACAAAACCGCGTTTGCCACCAAAAAATCTTTGGAAGGAAATTTTGCGCCGCTACACCGTAACTACGATATGCTCACGCCCGACGCGATGACGGTTGATTCTTACCGCGCGGCGAAAGAAAACAAGAGCGTTGACGCGGCAATCAAAAGCGACCACGCCGACGCGCGCTTTCGCGGCACGTCGCGTTTCGGCGAATGGCAAAAAGAGTTTCGTGGGTTTGTGGCTGATTTGCAAGCCGGAAAAGGCGACCGCTTGCCGAATCTTTCGATTGTTCGTCTGTCGAACGACCACACCGCCGGACTTAATGAAAACGTGCCGACTCCACAATTTTTCGTCGCCGAAAACGACTACGCGCTCGGACGGATGGTTGAAGAAGTATCAAACAGTCCGTATTGGAAAGACACGGCGATTTTCGTGCTGGAAGATGACGCGCAGGACGGACCCGATCACGTTGACGCGCATCGTTCGCCCGCGCTCGTTATTTCCGCCTACAATCGTAAGGGCGCGCTCGTTCGCGATTTTCACAGCACGGTCAGTTTGATTCGGACGATGGAAATTTGTCTGGGATTGCCCCCGATGAATTTTCTGGACGCGAACGCCGCGCCGATTGATATTTTTACCAACGAGCCGGATTTCACCACGTATCGTGCAAGTCTGCCGGATGTCGCGCTCGATAATTTGTTTCCGCCGAAGCGAACGACAGCCGCGATGCGGAAATTTATGCAATTGACCGACGAGCAGAATCTGGAATATGCGGATATGGCAAACCCACGTCAGCTTAATGAAATAATCTGGTTTTCGGTGCGCGGTGAAAAATCTCCAATGCCGGAAATTGCCCGTCTGCCCGCATTTGATTTGCTGACCAACGGCATCTTAGCCGAAGACGAAGACGACGAACACGAAGCGGATGAGTAAATTTGGCGGATGAGTTCATCGGACAAATCGAAAAATCGTTTGAATACGTGGCGAGAATCCTTACCGCCGCCCGCTCTTAAATCGTTGTGCCGTCGAAAGTTGCCGCCGACCAGCAATGCAGCGAGCCGATTGCCGAAAGAGAGACGACCATCCGCACCAAAACTTTTATCGGCAGTCGCGGCAAAGGTGTTTAATTCACCGCTCAAGTTTTGTTTTTCACTTTCAGCAAATTCAGGTGAAACGGTCTGAAGCTGAATCGCGCCGCCGAGCGCGTCGCTGCCGTATTGCGAGCTTCCGGGTCCGAGCATTGCTTCAATTCGTTGCACTTGACTCGGTTCGACAAAAGCCAAAAATTGATACGGTCCCGAACGAAAAGTCGAATTATTAAATCGCACACCGTTAACCAAATTCAAAACCTGATAGCCGGTAAGACCGGGAAGAAAGGGCGACACCTGTCCGTAAGTGCTTTGCTGCAAATGCACTCCGGCATCGCCTTCGAGCGAGTTGCCGATTGTCGCAAGCGGGCGTGATACTAAATCTCTCCGTTCCCGCACGTTGATAACCGAAGCGGCAGTTTCAACTTCGGTCGTCAAGCCGCGATTGACGGTAACGGGTATTTCAGCCCGAAGCGAAACCGGGGCGAGCGTGATTTGAAGCGGAAAAGTTTTTAGCAACGTCCGAAAAGCTACTCGCCGTGTTTCAAATCCATCTGCTGCAATCATTAGAGAGTCGGAAATATCGGTTAGGGTTTTGAGCGAAAAATGACCTTCGCTGTCGGTGAAAGTTTCCTGCGAAACAGTGCCGTTCGGACTCAAGATGGAAATTTTAGCTTTGACAATTGCCGCCCCGCTTTGGTCATTGACCGTTCCCGAAGATAAATTGGATTGACCGAACAACGACGAAAAGAAAAGCAAAGCGTAAAAGGCGCATAAAAGCCACCGGAAGAGAATTTTGTTTTTCGAGCGCCGCAATTTTTCCATTCAGTTGGTAAATAAAAAGCCGTGACTATTGTCCGGCTCTTTGTTTTTTATATTGTTATAATACTTCCGATATTTCGGTTAATCAAAAACGAAACCGCGCCGCGATTTGGAAGCGACGGGCGTTCGTGCCGTCCGGCGGCGAACCGTCGTTGTTCGGAGTTCCAAAATTGGCTCTGCGGACTAACACAATCGGAGTGTCAGTCGTCGCATTCACGCCCGGATTAACAGCGTCGTAAAGCGTTCCGTTAAAGCCGTTGAAGTTCGAGCGGTTGAAGAGATTAAAGCTTTCGGCGATAAGTTCGATAGCCGCTCTTTCGCCGATT
>DATLXD010000100.1:0-4018 GCA_035575965.1 Pyrinomonadaceae bacterium
TCTGAATTGACAACCAATCCTCAAAAAATTTAAATCCTTTTCAGCTTCGAGCAATAAATTTTCCGCTTCCTGCAAAGAAATTAATTCAAATCCGACTTTATCATTTGCGCCGAGTTGAGCGACAACGGGCAAATCCGACGACACGACGTGCGCAATGCGAGGATAGCCGCCGGAAGTTTGATGGTCAGCCATCAGAATTATTATTTGACCGTCGGGAAGGAGCTGAATCGTGCCGAAACCGACGGCGGAAGAAACTAATTCTATTTCATCAAGCAAATAAAGCGGCTCGCCGCAAAAACGAAAACCCATTCGGTTTGACTCATTAGAAATGGTGAAATCTTGCTTGAGAAAACTTTGCTCGCTCCAAGCCGTCAACCGTTCAAATTCCGCGCCTGCAACAATGCGAACAGTCGGAAAAGAACTATAACGCGGAATCAAATCGTTTGATATTTTATACGGAAATTTTAATTTTTGGATTGATTTTGAATCCTGATTCTTAAATTTTTCGTTTTCCATTTTCCGTTTTCCATTAAATTCAATTCTGTCGCCTATTTGCAAATTTCTTCCTTCAAAACCGCCGATTTCTGCGAGAAGATTTGTGCTGCTACTATTAAGCCATTTTTTAATTTCAAAACCGCCTTTGACGGAAAGATAAGTGCGGTTGCCGAAAATTTTTTGCTCGAATTTCAAAACGCTTCCTCTTTGGGCGAAAAAACTGCGCCAATTCTCGATTGGCACATCGTCGAGTTTTGCGCTAAAATTCGCACCGCCGAGCGTGAAAATCGTATCCGTTTCAAAAAGAATTTCGGGCGCGGGAAAGTGCATTTCCAAAACCGCCTCCGTTTCATCGTTTCCGAGCAAAATGTTTATTAAACGAATCGCGCTGGAATCCATTACGCCATTCGGATTGATTCCGAATTGCCGAAAACCTTTCCTTCCCAAATCTTGAATCGTCGAAAGCAAACCGCTTTTTTGTATGAGAACACTCATTAAATCAATTATCTTACGATGAAATTAACAGAAAATAACTCGGTCATTATCACATAAAGTTGATGTGAACAAAATCGAATAAATTTTGCTCAATTGCCAAATAAATAATGCCCCGTGTTATACTTTGGCTTTATTTTAACAAGCCATATTTTTTATAGGAGAATAGTTTTGAGCATCTTAGTTGACAAAGATACACGCCTGATTGTCCAAGGCATCACGGGGAAAGAGGGAACTTTTCACACCAAGCAAATGATTGAATACGGCACGAATGTCGGCGGCGGCGTCACGCCCGCGAAAGGCGGCACGACGCACGAAAATTTGCCGGTTTTTAACACGGTCGCCGACGCGGTGAAGCAAACCGGCGCGAATGTTTCGATTATTTATGTGCCGCCCGCCTTCGCCGCCGACGCGATTATGGAAGCCGCCGATGCCGATTTACCGCTCGTCGTCTGCATCACCGAAGGCATTCCGGTTGCGGATATGATAAAAGTTAAAAGATTTTTAGACGGCAGAAACACGCGCCTTATCGGTCCGAATTGTCCCGGAATTATCTCGCCCGGCAAATGCAAAATCGGAATTATGCCCGGACATATTCACAAAGAAGGACGCATCGGCGTTGTGTCTCGCTCTGGAACTTTGACGTATGAAGCCGTCGGGCAGTTAACAGCTTTGGGTTTAGGACAATCAACGGCTATTGGTATCGGCGGCGACCCGATTATCGGCACGAATCACACCGACGCTCTGCGATTATTTCAAGCCGACGACGAAACCGACGCGATTGTAATGATTGGCGAAATCGGCGGAACTGCCGAAGAAGACGCGGCAGAGTTTGCAAAAGACAATGTAACAAAACCGATTGTCGCGTTTATTGCCGGACAAACCGCACCGCCCGGACGCAGAATGGGACACGCGGGCGCGATTATCTCCGGCGGAAAGGGAACTGCCGCCGAGAAAATGAAGGCGTTGGCCGAAGCCGGTATTCGCGTTGTCGAATCACCTGCGGACATTGGAAAAGCGGTGCGGGAAAGTTTGTAAAAGTGGGAAGAATTATTATATTAGTTACTGTTTCAAATACTGTCGAGTCCGAAAAAAGTTTTCGCTTCGATGCTATGGTTGACACGGGCGTGACTTATTTAACATTGCCTGACGCTTGGAAAGAACGGCTCGGTGATTTAGAAAAAATTGAAAATGTCGATTTCCAAACGGCGAACGGAGAAATCGGAACGGGCGCGGTTCACGGTCCTGTTAGAATTCAACTTGAAGGTTTTCGTCCTATCTTTAGTGAAGTTTTGTTTATCGAAATGAGAACCAACAAAGAAGGGAATTACGAGCCGCTCGTCGGCTATATTCCGCTTGAACAAATTCCCGTTGCCGTTGATATGCTCGGTCATCGTCTTGTCAAAGTTCGCGCAGTAGATTTGAAATGAAATTTTCGCATTCGTTTCGCGTTTCCACCGAAGATATTGACGAACAAAGCCACGTCAACAATGTCGCTTATGTAAAATGGATTCAGGACGTTGCCGTCGCGCATTGGTTTTCGGCAACGACGGAAGCGCAGCGCGAAAAATATTCTTGGATTGTTGTCCGGCACGAAATTGATTATAAAAAACAGACGTTCGCGGGCGAAGAAATCACGGCGACAACTTGGGTCGGCGAGCCGACGCGCATTAGTTGGGAAAGATTCACCGAAATCACGCGCGGCGAAAGTTTGTTGGTTAAAGCCAGGAGCGTTTGGTGTTTAATTGACCGCGAAACATCGAAACCGACGCGCATCTCGTCAGAGCTAAAAGAATTATTTCAATGAGGTGAATATGAAATTTTTGCAGATTTTAGTTTTAATTTTAGGATTGACATTTGTTGCTAGTGGTCAAAAACAAGTTGGAAATGCAATTCTAACGGGAAGTGTTTTTAGCCAAATAGGTGAAATTATCTCAAATGCAAAAATTACTGTTATCAATCAAAAGGGGAAAAGATTTGAAACTCTAACTGATGAAAAGGGCAATTATGAAATTAAATTGCCGTTTACTGTTTATAAGAGAAATTTTGATATTACAAAACTACCAATAACCAAATACACAATAAAAGTAGAATACAGAGGTTTTAGAATTTTTGAGATAAAGGAATTTAATTTCATTCAAACCAAATCAAGAAAAATGCACCTTGATATTGCGTTAGAGGTTGGAATTCTTTAATTAAATACGTTGTAAGATTCAAATTATAAAGAGAAAAAATAATAAATAATGAGCAATTTAACATTTGGAATTATCAAACCGGATGCCGTGAAAAACGGAAAAGCTGGAGCAATTATACAGAAAATCGTTGAAGCGGGTTTTAAGATTCACGGAATGAAACTTATTGAAATGTCGAAAAAGCAAGCCGAAGGTTTTTACGCCGTTCACAAAGAACGTCCGTTTTTCGGCGAACTGACGGAATTTATGTCGAGCGGCGCGTGCGTCGTTTTGGCTTTGGAGAAGGAAAATGCTGTCAAAGCCTGGCGCGATTTGATGGGCGCGACGAATCCGGCGGAGGCGGCGGAAGGAACTCTGCGAAAGGAATTTGCGACTTCGATTGGCGAAAATGCTGTTCACGGTTCGGATTCGGAAGAGAACGCGGCGATTGAAATTGCGTATTTCTTCAGTAAACTTGAATTAGTTTAAGCGTCAATGTATAAATGTTTTCAGATAATTACAGAAGGTTGCGGAAAGTTGCGGACAGTTTAAAACCTTCTGTAATTATTTGTAACTTTCTGCAACTCTGAAAACATTTTCAACAGGAAAAACAAATGAAACGATGCCCGACCTGTAAAAGGACTTTTGATGATTCGATGAAGTTTTGCCAAACGGACGGAACGCCGCTGGTTGATGCGACTGAAATGGAAGAAGGCGGAAATTTGCCGGAATCGCGCAATGATGTAGATTCTGTAAAAACGCAAATTAGTTCCGTAGAGGAAATGCAAAAAGAGTCGGGCGCAGGCGAGTTGAAAAATGAATCGGCGACGGATGTTTCGCCGCCTTCGCCTTTCGGCAGC
>DATLXD010000101.1:0-1678 GCA_035575965.1 Pyrinomonadaceae bacterium
CGCTTGACGTTTTTGCCGTTTTTGTCCATCGAATACAAATCCAAATCGCCGTCGCGCATTGATGTAAAAATGATTTTTTTGCCGTCGGGCGAAATGGTCGCTTCCGCGTCGTAGCCTTTTGCTGCGGTTAATAGTTTGACACTAAGTACAGGACAAAAAAGAATTGATATTTGAAAAAGAATGAGCATTGAGTTGAAATCTACTTTTAGAAATTTGTCGAGAATTTAGAAAAAGGAGAATCAACTCAATGGATATTTACTCTTTTGAGCAAATACTAGCTGCAAATTTATCGTGGAATCGAGCGCGAATCAAGTTTCTCGCTCGTTTTCTGGTGGCATTGTTTCAGGTTCAGACGGTTAATCTGGCAAAGATTGCCAGTGTTTTTGCCGGAGACGCAAAAGTGGCTTCCAATTACAAGAAGCTGCAAAGGTTCATGCGTTTTTTTCGATTTCTCAAGCTGAGATAGCGCGCCTGACGATAAAACTTTTGAAGTTAGAAGCGCCGTTTGTCATTGCTATAGACCGAACCGAATGGCAATTAGGAAAGGCTTGGGTTAATGTTTTGCTGCTCTCGGTCGGTTATAAAGGCGTTTCGCTTCCTTTGTTCTGGACGGTTTTAGAGGAAAAAGGCTGCTCGGATAACGCGGAACGGCGTGGTATCGTGCAGCAGTTTATTGATGAGTTCGGAGCCGGAAGCATCGAATTTGTCACTGCCGACCGTGAATTCGCTTCAAAGGAATGGCTCACTTATTTGGTGGAGCGGAAGATTAGCTTTCGGCTGAGAATCAAAGCAAATACGCTGATTACCGACAAACGCGGGCAAAGGATTCACGCCTCGAAGATGTTGAAGACAATGAAGAAGGGCGAGCGGGCGCGCGTTGCGGAGAAGACGCCGGTTGTGGAACAAGTGGGTATTTGTGGCGGTTTGCCGCGCCTCGTCCGGCGATAATGTCATTGTCGTTTCATCGGAGCGGACGGGACGAATCCTGCTTGAATATGGTCAGAGATGGCAGATTGAAACCTTGTTCGGATGCTTGAAAACCAGAGGATTTCGGCTCGAAGACACGCATTTGACGCACGCGAGTCGGGTCAGCAACTTGTCGTCGTTATTAACGCTGGCAACAGTTTGGGGAATCCTGGCAGGCGAGATTGCCGCCCGTCAAACGCCGCCGAAAATTAAGAAACACGGGAGAGCCGAAAAGAGCATCTTCCGGCTCGGGTTGGAAAGTTTGCGAAATTGTTTCTGCGGGCTAACAACAAATTTAAGACAAAAGCAGCGATTCCAACAACTTACGCTACTTTTGTCCTGTAATTAGAGTTTGACATTTGAGCCATCCGCGTCAGCGGTTACGATGTCGTAGTCGGGATAAATCGCCCAAACGTAACCTTTTGAATAATCGGCGGGCGGCGGACACGCTTTATTTCCTAAAAAAGTCGAAGCGTAAAGAATTTTCTTTTTATCTTTGAAGAAATATGAACAAGTAGTGCGCCCTTCGCCGTTTGAAACCATTTTCACGTTTGAGCCGTCCGCGTTCATCGTGTAAATCTGGTCGCAAGCACGTCCGTCGCGTTTCGATTGGAAAATCAATTGTTTTCCGTCAGACGAAAAATACGCTTCGGCATTTTCGCCTGCAAAAGACAGTTGTTTGATATTTTTCAAATGTTTTTCGCCTTCGATA
>DATLXD010000102.1:0-2558 GCA_035575965.1 Pyrinomonadaceae bacterium
ATTGAAGACCGAGCAAATATCGGTGCGTATTCGGGTGTTCATCAATTTTGCCGTATCGGACTCGAAGCATTTGTCGGCGGCTACTCGGTAATTGTCAAAGACGCTCTGCCGTTTGCCGTCAGTCAGGGAAACCACGCCAAATGCTACGGCTTAAACCGTTTGGGAATGAAGCGTCGCGGCTACGCGAAGGAAACAATCGAAAAACTTCATCGCGCCTTTCATCTTTTATTGAACGCAAAATTAAACACCACGCAAGCCGTCGAAAAAATCAAAGCGGAAACTAACGATTGCCCGGAAGTTGATTTATTAGTAGATTTTATCGAAACTTCCAGGCGCGGCGTGGTTAAATAAAGGATAAAGGATAAATAAAACAACTTGTCTTCCTATTTATCCATTAACTTAAAAAGTTTCATCAAAGCTATTTCTTTCAGTTCGTATTCGGCTTGAATGCGCTTAACCTTGCGATTCTTTTTCTCACTGAATTCGTCCAGCGTGATACCCGTTCGTAGAATTTTAAAACTGTCGGATGAATATACGAGCTTCGACAAACTGTCGGCGTATTGCCGGGCTGCTCGGCGACTTTACTTTCCTTTCTTATCGAAGTATCTAAAGCCTTTCGACTTCAAACCTTTTCTTTGCCACCAGTTCGCTCGTTTTCCGTTTGCGATTCTCTCCTGCGCTTTTCTTATATCAAAAATCGGTTTCTTTTCCGTCATATACTCCGCCCTTTTTCGCTTTAATTTTAAGATATAATTTATCGCCTTCTAATTCAAAAGAATAAATGTATTCTGCTTGCAAACTGTTGTAAAATAATAGTTTATCTTGGTAAATTTATCCAACTTTTTTATCTTAAAAAGCAACCTGTTTCACCGATGAAACATCTTATACAATACTAAAAGGAGGGTTAAAAATGAAAACAGAAACTACACAAACTTTGTTTGAGATGGAAGAAAAAGAAACGATTCAGAGCAAAAAAGAAATGATTTTGTCGCTGTTTAATTCAGGCACGACCGAGATTGAAGCGATTTCTGCAATTTCCGGCGCAAAGCCGAGTTATGTCGGTTCGGTCTTGCATAAGGAAGGCTTAATTGATAATTATTTTGACCTTTATACGTCAACCAATTATCCGATGAACATCTATTCAAAACATTTTCGGGGCAAACTCGGTTTCCGTGATGTTTTGACGGCACAAAGAAGTGTTAGAAGTTTGGAGGAATCTTATCGTTATTTTGCCAACAGCCAAGACCGCGCCGGACAGCATCACACTTTGGAGATGGCTCTGACAATGCTCGACCGCGCACGCTGGACGGGCAAGTTAGAAGAAGCGGAAATCTATCGTCGATGGCTCGTCGGCAAACTCAGCAATCCATTGGTTAACAATACGAAACCGATGGAAGCTCGAAAGGAAAAGGTTGAAATGGCTGAAACGACGGAACGGATTGAATTAAAACTTGCCGCATAATTCAGGCAATATATTTTTTGTTTCTTCTGTTTCACAGTTGAAACAAAATGTTGCACATAGTAAAATAGTGTTTCATTAAAATTTAAAAAGAGGTTACTAGAATGGCATTGGAATTGGTAGAAAGTCCGGTCAGGCAAAACGGTTTAATCGTCGGGCAAGCGACGCTTGAAGACGTGCAGGCGGAACAGAGTTTACGCCCGAAAAGGTTAGATGAATACATCGGTCAAACGAAAATTGTCAACAATTTGAAGATTTTTTTGAAAGCTGCGCTACGACGCAGCGAAGCATTAGACCACGTTTTACTTTTCGGTCCTCCCGGACTCGGCAAAACGAGTCTGGCGATGATTTTGGCAAACGAACTCGGTGCAAATCTGAAATCGGTTAGCGCACCGGCGATTGAAAAAGGCGGCGATTTGGCGGCGGTTTTAACGAATTTGGAAGAAGGCGACGTGCTTTTTATAGACGAAATTCATCGCTTAAAACCTCAGATTGAAGAAGTTTTGTATCCGGCGATGGAAGATTTCCAACTCGATTTGATGATTGGACAAGGTACGGCGGCGCGTTCTATCAAACTCGATTTGCCGAAATTTACTTTGGTCGGCGCAACCACGCGGGCGGGAATGATTTCCGCGCCGCTTCGCGGACGTTTCGGGATTGTTAATCATTTGGATTTTTATCCGAAGAAAGATTTGGAAATTATTATTCACCGCTCGGCGGAAATTCTTGGTGTTGAAATTGAAGCTACAGGCGCGGACGAACTCGCACGGCGTTCACGCGGAACACCGCGCATTGCCAACCGTCTCCTGCGCCGCGTGCGCGATTACGCGGAGGTTTTAGGCGATGGACGTATCACGGGCAAAATCACGCAGCGCGGGCTTGACGAGATGGAAGTTGACCGTTTCGGACTTGATGAAGTTGACCGCAAATTGCTTTTGAGTATTATCGAAAAATTTGAAGGCGGTCCGGTCGGTGTCGGCACGATTTCCGCGTCAATCAATGAAGACCGCGAATCTATCGAAGAAATGATTGAACCGTATTTGATTCAAATCGGCTTTTTGAACCGCACGCCGCGCGGTCGAATCGTAACCGACGCAGG
>DATLXD010000103.1:0-13009 GCA_035575965.1 Pyrinomonadaceae bacterium
GGAAAATCAGCAGGCGCAAAGCAGCGTAAAGAAAGATTTCCTATTTTTGAAATAGCTTCTATTAGTTTTCCATATACTAACCTCAAAAATATTAATCAATATCTATTATTTTTCTTTCGCAAAAAAGACGGTGATTTCTTACAAGAGTACAATTTATTTTTAAGCAACTTAAATCAGAGTGTTATCATTAAACTCCTCGCTTGACAAGCCTCTGGCGAGAATTTATACTTTGTAATTTCTCTTAGCCAGAGAATTTTTTTACTTTGTTATCTTAGAATTAAACGGAGATATTTTAATGCCGAATCATAAATCAGCCGAAAAGCGCGTTCGTCAAAATGAGAAACGCCGCGCCGTCAACCGCAACAATCGAAGCAAGTTGGGAACACAGATAAAGAAACTGCGGACGGCTCTGGCGCATAACGACCAAACTTTAAGTCAGGAGCTTTTGAATCCGACTGTTTCGTTGATTGATAAAGCGGTCAACAAAGGAACTTTGCACAAAAACACGGCGGCACGCTACAAATCGCGCTTAACATCGCACGTCGGCAATTTAAGCAAATAAAGTTTTCACCTCGTAACTTCATAGTTTTTCTCCTTTGAATTGGAACGGAGGCAAGTTATTTTCAGGCTTGCTTCCGATTTTTTTGTTTGGAGAAAACTATAAATCGGTTAGCTCGCAGACGAGTATTTCGATTTGCAGCCGCGAACCCGTTGTGCCTCCGCCTCCAATTGAATTTTTTATCGCCGAATCGGTCTTTGCAATTCTCTGCATTACCCACGCAAGTTTTTCCGTGTCCGCACGCCGCGCGGTTGCCAAAAAATCTTCCTGTTTGCCGTATGGAAGTCGCATAATTCTTGCAACTTCGCGGCGTTCGACGCCTTGCCGCATCAACTCCTTCGACATAAAAAGACGGCGAAAGTTGCTGGCAATCAAACCGAGCAGCATCAATGGTTCTGCCCCGTCGTCCAGGATTTTCCTCAAAATCTGCAAAGCGCGTGTTTTATTTTTTGAAAGCAGATAATCGGTCAGTTCAAAATTGGAAAGCTCGCGCGAATTCGGCACGAGCGATTCGACCAAATCAAACGTAATCAATTTGTTGGGCAAAGCGGCTACCGCCAGTTTCTCGACTTCAACGGTCAAACGGCGAACATTGTTTCCAACCAATCCGACTAGATGCCGCAAGGCTCTTTCGTCGGCATCAGCATTGAGCTCTTTCAGCTTAACCTTTGCCCAGGCAATTAAATCGACATCTTCCAATGCCTTAAATTCAACTGCGACGCTCTTTTCCAAAAGTAATTTCGAGATTTTGCGGCGTTTGTCGAGTTCGTCGGCAACGAAAATAACGACGGAAGTTTCCGACGGACGATTTAAGTATGAAATCAGGATTTCCTCATCTTCCTCGCGCAGATTGTCCTTGCTTCCGGTTGCCGAAACCAAGACATCGGTAATTTTTACGATGCGGCGCGAAGAAATCATCGGCAGTTGCTCGGCGGAAGCGAGCGCGTGGCGGATTTCCGCATTGTTCAAGCTGTACTCGGATTCGTTAAATTCCCTCAAAGACGAGTTCGCCAGAACCAAATCGGCAATCGTTTTCGCTGCCAAATCGCGCAGATAAGTTTCCGCACCGAACAATAAATAAACCGCCGCAAACTCGCGTCGTTTTAATTGATTTCGTAACTCTTCCCGACTTAAAACTGCCATAATCAGTCGCAAAATTCATAGAGCAAACGAGAGGGAAAATTTGAAACAACAGCTACACACGGGTGTACACAAAATTTATTCTACCGGAGAATCTCCATAAAACTCTGTGCGCCTGGCGGCTATTTCTTATCTTCCTTGACACCTAAACCGTTGACAATCGTTGAAACTACGGATTCTGCAAACGCCCGCGCCATTCGCTCGACTGCCGGGTCTTCTTCGTTAAAAAACGAGCGCGGGTCTTGCGAAAACTCGAAGGAATCACGAAAGATAAAATTTTGATTATCGTAAAGAACCTTGTTTTCGTATAAATCCCGAATCGTTACCGCCGCGACAATCGTTACTTCATAAACCCGTGCGCGACCTTGATTGTCGAGCAGCACGCCGGAAAAATTAAACTCGCGGATTGTGCCTTCAATTACCGCATCTGCGCCGTCGCGTGAGCCTTGCACGGTTAAACCTCGCCCGCGCCTGATAATTTCTTTGGTTACGGCTTCGGTAAAACGCGACTCAACCCGGTAACGCGCACCTTTTACTTCAAACTGAAACTGCGGAACAGCAATGGTTTTGATGCGTTTCGGCAAACCCGTATCGGTTACGGGCTTGTAACATTCGGTAAAACCCGAAACAAGCAGAAAGAGACAAAAAATTGCGAATAAACGAATAAATTTCATAATTGTTTTTTGACTGCTTCGACAACTTTCAGTGTTTCGATTGTTGCTTTAATATCGTGAACACGGACAATTTTTGCGCCGTTCCAGACGGCGATTAGCGCGCTTGCCAAACTTCCCTGTAGTCTTTCCGAAGTCGGAACATCGCCTAAAATTTTTCCGACGAAAGATTTGCGCGAAGCTCCGACGAGCATCGGAAAATCTGGGAACTCTTTGCAAAGCATATTCAGTTTAGCAATCAATTCCAAATTTTGCTCGAAGGTTTTGCTAAAACCAATGCCGACATCGAGCGCGATATTTTCTCTTTTCACGTCGTAACATTCTGCTTTCTTGACGCTTGCGCGAAAACCTTTTGAAACTTCCTGCAAAATATCTTCTACAGGTTTTTGCCGGTGCATCGTTTCAAAATCTCCGCGCGAGTGCATCAAAACCAAACCGGTATTATATTCTGCCGCGACTTCCGCAATTTTTTCGTCAAACCGCAAGCCCGAAATGTCGTTGATGATTTCCGCGCCCGCATTTATCGCGCTTTCGGCGACTTTTGCTTTACTCGTATCGACGGAAATCGGTGTATCAAAAATTTTTGAGATTTTTTCGATTACCGGAACGACGCGCCGAATTTCTTCTTCCGCCGAAACTTTTAGACTTTTCGGGCGTGTGGATTCGCCGCCGATGTCTAAAATGTCCGCTCCTTCTTCGATAAATTTTTCGGCTTGTTCTACGGCATCATCAATCGAAAAAAAGTTTCCGCCGTCGGAAAAACTGTCGGGCGTAACATTCAGAATCGCCATCACGAGAGTCTTTTCTTGAAATAATAATTTTCGTTTTGAGGTTTGCCAAAAATCACTCATTTAGAAAAATTCATCGAGCGTAATATAAAATTTGATTTTTTCTCTATTGAGTTTTTCAATTCCGTAACAGTTACAAAACAAATCTTCAAATTGTTCCATATCTCCGACGTTAAAATTGAAACTTCTAAACAGCAAAGCAATATCTTGATAGCGGTCGGCGATTCCGCCTCTTTCCCAATCAATGAAACCGCTGACTTTTTCATCTGAAACGATTATATTCGGAAAGCAAAAATCGCCGTGAGTGAAAACTAAATCTTCATCGTCCGGTTTTGATTCAATCAATTCATAAAAAAGTGCTTCGGTTGATTTTCCGTTATTCTCGTCTTCAAAATCCTCTTCATCTACCAGACCTTTCTCAACATTTTCCCGGGCATTTTGAAGTTTTATATGAAGAGTTTGTTGAAAAGGACAATTTTTGGTCGAAATGCTGTGAATGCGCTTTAAACTTTTTGCCAAATCATTTATTAAATTCTCTTTAGCTTTTAAGTTTTTCAAAGAATCGGCTGAATTAATTTCCTTTATTTTTGAAATCAACAGGAAAGTTTTTTCGCCAGTTTCTTCAAAATGCAGCACCTTTGGACCTGAAATCTTACCGCTCAACCATTCTAAAATTTCCTTTTCGCGTCGAAGATTCACTACCGAGTTTTTATCGGCAACTTTCAAAAAAGCATTCGAGTTTTTCACCCAATATACTTCTGAATTTGAAAATCCGACGATGTTTCTTTCGAGCGTTTGGTTTTGCAGAATCCGGGATAGATTCGCGGGTAAATTCTTCACTTTCAAAAATAATCGTGCCGGTAAAGATTATTCTATCGTCATTTTGGCAACGTCTAAAATCGAATAACGCCCGATTGAACCGTCTTTCGAGATAACCGTTAAAGTGCCTTTATCAACCCCAACCTTTATTACTTCGCTCATCGCGCGTTCAATGCGCGTTCCATCTTTGAACAAAATAATCAAATGCACATTTTCGAGCGGATTCGGCTCTTTAACCTTTTTAGGTTTGCTTTTCGACTTTGATTTTACAGCCGTTTCCGCTTTATTTTCAGCGCTGTTTTTCGCCGGTGTTTCGGTTGTTTTTTCAACCGATTTTTCTTTGGCTTCTTCCGGTGAATTTTCCCTGTCTGTTTTCGTTTCGTCTTGCTTGGCAGTGTCGTCGGTAACAATCACAACCAGCGCGGCTTTTTTCTCGCCTTTAGGCTCTCTCTTTTCTTCGGTTGTTTCCTCTTTTCTTTCTTCAGTTGCATTTTCCCTAACATTAGCTTTCGACGGATTGCTATCGTCGGCAATTTCTTTTTCCTTCGCGTCTCCTTTGTTTTCCGGTGCGTCTGCGGATTTTTTCCTTCTCGGTTTTGCTTCTTTTTTGGCAATTGTTTCCTTCGGCGGCGGAGGCGGCTTCGGTTTCACTTCGACGATAGTGCCGACGGAATTGACGCGCACGTCAGTTTGATTTTCGGATTTGACTTCCGGGATTTCCGACGCGGAGTTTTCCGCAACTGCTTGAACAGGCTCGAAACTACCCGCAAATTTTATCCGAAAAGTCGCCGCGTCGTCATTCGGCGAGCGCCCCTCGACGCGCAAAATAAGTTTTGCGGGTTGGCGCAGATAAACGACGCGACCTGTTTCGCTTGTCGCGTCGTCCGCGTAAATTGTAATTTTAGTTAATGGTTTCAGATTTCCGGCAGTAAAAATATCAACATCGCCGTTAAAATTGGAAGTTTGAACATTGATAAAAACGTCGCCTTGCCCTCCGCTAAAAATGTAGAAATAACTTGTCAGACGCGCATCGCCGACATCTCGCGCCGCGATCCGTCCACTGATTTCGTTTGCAGTAATCGCTGTCGGGTAGTTTTGACTGGTGGATTGAGCATTAGCGGAAAAGATTGCACTCGAGAGGGCGCAGAGGATGCAGAGGATTTTATTAACCGCTCGTAATTGGTAATTGGTAATTCGTAATTCGTAATTTTTCATTTTCTAAATTAAATCTTTTCTCAAATGTACGAGGCGCGAAGTTTCTTCGTAACCGAGATTTTGATGCGCCGTCAAGCTGAGTTCGTTCCCGATTTCCGCGTCAGAAGCCATTTCCTCACAATTATTGCCTCGTGCCCAACTTTCTGCCGCTTTTACCAATTTCCCGCCGATTCCGCTTTGTCTGAAACCCGATTCGACAAACCAGCCTTCCAGATATCCGACATGGTCTGAGTGGCAATCTTCGACAAATGGGCGAATGCTTGCTTCTAAAAATCCGACGAGTTTTCCGTTTGATGTTTCAGCCACTAAAACGAGTTGCGTTTCGATATGCTCGAAAATACCGCGCATTTCAGATTTGTGTTCTTCGTCGCTTAATTCGTCCCAAAGCAGTTTTCTCAGCCGAAACCACTCGGAAATATCTTTTTCAACTAACCGGCGCACCCTGAAATTTTCTTCCGTCATTAGAAAGTGATTTTAGCAGTCTTGTTTCGAGACAACAACAATTATTCGCAAATGAAAAAAGCCGGGCAGTAAAACCCGGCTTTTAAGAAGTATAAAAATTAAAATGTTTATTCACCGCTTCCGGCTTTTGCCGCATTCGCTTTGTCCTGCAAAATTTCCAGAGCCTTTTTCATTTGCAAATCTTCCTGCACCTGTTTCGGCTGTTCGACTTTCGGAGTCGGTGTTGGAGTCGGTGTCGGTGTTGCATTCGGTTGTTGTTTTTGTTGTTCCCGTTTATCAATTAAATCTTCGACTTCCAAAGGCTCAGGCGTTTCGGGACGTTTCACTTCGATTGAAGGCTTCACGCCCGAATTAAGGCGCTCGGTGTTTAGAAAAGGCGTTCCGTTTGGCGAAGCCCATTTTGCCGTCGTCAGAAGCAAGCCGTCGCCGCTGCGAAGCGTAAATAATTGCTGTTCAGCTCCCGCTCCAAAACTTCTCTCGCCGACGACTTCGCCGCGCTGCCGTTCTAAAATCGCCGAAGCGACAACCTCAGCCGCGCCGGAAGTTCCCAAATCAATCAGCGCGACGACTTTTCCGTCGAAAATGTGTTTGGCGGGATTCGCCGTAAAAGTTTTCGTAACTTTGTTTTCGCGCCCCAATACTCCGGCAAGATTTCCGTCTTTGACGAAAAGATTAGCGACATCTACGGCTTCATTCAAATCGCCGGCTGCCACGCCGCGCAAATCGAGAATAATTTTTTGCACGCCTTGTTTGGTTAAATCCTGAACGCGGATTTTAATATCGTTCGCTTCGCCTTTTTCGAGACTGAAAACTTTGATGACACCGATTTTGCCGTCTTCGATTCTTGCGGAAGATTCGGGAATTTTGTATGCACCGCGCGTAACGGCAATCGTTTGCGGTTTCGTGCCTGCACGCAGAACGCGCAAATTCACTTTTGAACCCGATTCGCCTGACAAAAGCTGTCGCGCATCGTAAAGCGAAATGTCGCGCGTCGCTCTACTTTCAATATATTCGACAACATCGCCCGCTTTTAATCCGGCTTTATCAGCCGGCGAATCTTTGACCACCGAAATAACATACAGATAAGACGAAATCTGCGAAAATTCCGCGCCGACACCGACTTTGTTGGATGTTTTGTTTGCTTGATAATCTTTCACCTGGTCGGCGGTCAGATAAGACGAATACGGGTCGAGTCCGTAAGCAAGCCCGCGAAGCGCACCGGCGCGAACTTTTTCCAAATTCGGCTCGTCGACATAATCGTTTTGAATATGTTGCAAAACCGATTCAAAAATGCGAATCTGCGCTCCCGCGTCATTTATCGGCTGTTGCGCGAAGGTCGGCGAAAAGTTTCCCATCAAACCGCCGAAAATGGCGTATAAAGAAAATACAAATGAAATTAAAACAATGACGAATTTTCCGCTAAATGACATTCTTTAAACCTCTTAAAATTTTGCTACTATAAACGGACGATAGAACAGAATTTATTATCCGTTATCAATTATTTTCGTGCAAGACGAGGAAACGACTATTCAAACAGAATTTACAGATGTTTTTCGCGCGCCGACCGCCGGTAGACTGCTCGCGCTCGATTTAGGCACAAAACGCATCGGCGTTGCTGTCAGCGACGAGCTGCAAGTTACGACTCGCGCCGTCTGCATTATCGAACGCCGGAGCTGGAAAAAAGTTCTCAAACAAATCGTTTCCCTTCTGGAAGAATTTGATGCGGTCGGTTTGGTTTTAGGTTTGCCATATAACACGGACGGCTCGGAAAGCGAAATGTCACGGGAAGCACGCCGTTTGACTCGAAATTTTTCTTTATCTTTAAATGTTCCCGTTTTGTTGCAGGACGAAAGAGTTTCCACCTACGACGCGAGAGGTCGTTTGTGGAAACTCGGTCTGAGCGAAACCGAAGTTCGAGAAAGGCTCGACGGCGAAGCCGCCGCAATAATTTTAAGCGACTTTATTGATAGAAGAAATGAAATGAGAAATAAACGGTGAGAACTGAAATTCTAAAACCTGTTTAAGATTTTGTTCTCATTTCTCACTTTTCATTTTTTACTTAATTATTTCGGCGTTATCAAAACCACTTCATTAGCCGCCTTCTCAACCGCCGATTTACTAAACGGAAAAATCGGCGTGTTGCCCGAATACCAGGCGTCGAGTTGGTCTTTATAATGCGGCGATTGTGGGTCGCCGCTTTCGCCTGTCGCAATAACGTGGCGCGTCAAATCCCAATTTCCCGGTGTCGCAATCAAGCGCATCGAAACACTTGCGCCGACATTCGGCGTAGCCGCCGCGCTTCCCGAACCGATGAGCGGCAGAGCCGGGACAGCAAATTGTGCGCCGATAAGCGGAGCGGCGGCAAGCGGGTGATTAAAGCGAATTTTTCCGGCTTTGCCCCAAACCCATTTCGCTTTGTCCGCACCGAATCTTTTCGTCAAATTTGCACGCGCTTCGGTTTCGCTTGCCTTTAACAATTCCGCGTAATTCGCATACTCTTTGGGCAGCCATTTTTTTGGCTTTTCCCTTAAAAGTCGTTCGATAAAATTTCCTTCGTTTGCCCAGCCGATATTTTTCAACTGTTCCGCGCCGAACGCCGCCGTTAAAATTTTATTGCGAAATGAATTGCGGATTTCATTGACGAGCAGCGCGGCTTCGGATTCCGAACTCATTCGCCCGTCCCAACCGCCGAGCAGTTTCAAAGTTTCTTCGGAAGCAGCTTTTTCCCTGACGATTTCCTTTGCAAACAGTGAATTCAAAACGCTGAAAGTGTCGTATTGAAAATCGCCCATATCGGCGGCAGTCAGTTTGGATTTCGATGACAACAATTGATTAAGCCGCGCCGCGCGAAACGGAACAAAAACACGCGCAATCAAATCGTGATATTTGTAAGAAGTTCCAATTGTGCGCTGGTTTGCCGTAACAATGTAACCGCCCGGCGGATTATAAAGATTCGGCAATTCTTCAAACGGAATCATTGCCGTCCATTCGCCGTCGTTTGTTTTTCCGTCGTAAGGCAGACTTCCGTCGCCAGTCTTGCGAATCGGAACTCGCCCGGCAGCATACCAACCAATATTTCCCGCAGTGTCGGCGTAGATAAAATTTTGCATCGCGCCGCCGTAAAATTTGAAACCGCGTTTGAAATCATCCCAATTCTTTGCGCGGTTGACGAAATAAAACGCTTCGAGTTCGTTGTTTTTAGCATCGAACGCCGTCCATTTCAGAGCGTAACGCTTGCCCACGTCTTCAAAGAAAACCACACCGTTGCGCGTTGTAACGACATCGAGAGCGACCGTTTCGGTTTCCGGTTTCAACGGATTTTTACGCACTTTTATTTCTTCACGGCGCGTTTGTGCAATCTCGAAACCGCTGGGAGTTTTATATCGAAGCGGATTGTCGGCATCAAATTCTTCCAAGTATAAATCCTGCACGTCCGGTCCGACATTAGTTGCGCCCCAGGCGATATTTTCGTTGTGTCCCAAAACCACGCCGGGCGAGCCGGGAAATGTTACGCCCGCAACTTTTAGATTTGGCGCGGATAAATTCACCAGATACCAAATCGGCGGCTGTCCGGCGTTCAGATGCGGGTCGTTTGCCAAAAGCGGTTTGCCGTCGGCGGTTTTCTTCCCCGAAACAACCCAATTATTGCTCGCTGCTAAATCTTCGGCGTATAAACCGATTCTTTCCAAAGAAGATTTCCTCACTTCTTCTGCTTGCGCTAAAGCAGTTCCAAGTTCAAAGTTTAAAGTTCCGCGCCGTTCATCGCCTAACTTTGAACTTTGAACTTTGGACTTTGAACCTTCTTTATCTTTACCGAAAAGTAGAACATCATAATACGAGCGCGGGTCAAACATTTCGGCGCGTTTATCAGTTGGAATCATTGCCTTAAATAAATCCTGTCGCCAGGTCGAACTCAAACCGTCAGACAAAATTTTGCCTATTAAAATCGAATCAGTCGCACGCCACTCGCGCGGGCGATATTGCAGAATTTGAAACTCGACCGGAAAAGTCTTATCGTCAAGCGTTGCAACGAAAGCATTCACGCCGCGAGCGTAATTTTCAAGCGCGGCACGAACTTCCGGCTGCATCAGCGGCAAACTGTCGGCGGCAATCTTCGCAAAACCAAATTTGCGCCAGCGTTTGTCTTCTTCCAAAACGCTCGAGCCGAAAATCTCCGCCGTTTCGCCGCCCGCCACGCGCCTGAGCAAATCCATTTGCCACAAACGATCTTGCGCTGTCACAAAACCTTGCGCAAAATAAAGGTCGGCTTCCGATTTCGCTTCGATATACGGAATGCCGCGCCCGTCGCGCCGCACGATAACATTTTCCTTCAAACCGGCAGCCGATAAAGTTTTATCTACTTTTTGCGCGACGGTTTGCGCCCAGCAAGCTGACGATGATATTAACAATACGGCTAACAGCCAAACTCGATTCGTTTGTTTTTTCATAAATTACGTTTTATATATTCTCAAGCGTCTAAAAAAACGCTTTGCAATGTCTTCGATTTATAAGTTAAACTTTCACGGTTTTTGAAGCAAATTATTTTCGGGAGAAACGATGTGAAATTTTTGAAAATCGGCTTAGTTTTATCGGCAATTTTATTATTTATTATCGCCTGTAATCAAACTCAAACGACAAACACAAATTTAGCGAGCAATACCGCCGTCGCCGCAAATTTAAACAATTCTATTCAGGCGCCGACAACCGCAACCGACGAACTCGCTGCGGCACGCAAAATCTACTCAGAACAATGCGTCAAATGCCACAAGGAAGGCGGCACGGGCGGTATCAGCACGATAGACGGAAAAAAAATAAAAGCACCGAACTTGACTACCGACAGACAGAAAAACGAGCCTGATGCCGAATACGTCGAAGTAATCGAAAACGGCGAGAAGAAAGACGGGATGCCCGCTTTCAAAGGCAAAATCAGCGACGACGACATCAAAAATCTGGTAAAACTTATCCGCAGGGATTTTCAGGGCAAACTGTAAGAATCACGAATTTCAAATTACGAATTACGTTTTATTTGTGGTATTTTAATTTTGTCGCAGAAATTTAATGTTGAAAATTAAAATTCGTAATTCATTTCGCACCCGTAGCTCAGCTGGATAGAGTATCTGACTTCGAATCAGAGGGTCGCAAGTTCGAATCTTGCAGGGTGTACCATTATTTTCAATAGCTTAGAGGCATTTAATAATGCCTCTTTTCTTATTCACACCTACAATTCACACCAAATAATTCGCCTTGTCTTGTTTTCACATTAATTTCTCATTCAAACTTTCAAGTTTCGCCGAAACTTTAGCCGACTTTTACAAATTAAAGTAGACGTATTGACGAATACTTTCAATTATTTTATATTTGAATCTATGAGTGATTTTATCAGCACCAAAGCGGCATCGGAAAAGTTAGGTTTGAGCATTCGGCGCGTGCAAGCCTTAATCACTTCGGGCAGACTTCCCGCCGAAAAGATAGGCAATTCTTACGTTATCAGAGAACAGAATTTGAAACTCGTCGAAGACCGACCGACCGGCAGACCGGCGAAGCGAGCCGAAAACAAAAACGGCGAGAAAAAGCCCTTCAAGACTGTTTTTGACATTGTGCCGGAATTGGCTGGCAGTTTAGACAGCGGATTAGGCGATTTATCAACCAATAAAAAATATTTGGAAGGTTTAGGACGTGATAAAACCATTAATCGCTGATACAGGCGTTATCGTTGCCTTTTTGGATAAAAGAGATTCTCGGAATGCGTGGACAATGGAGCAGATGCGACGCTTGCCAATCCCTTTTTTGACGTGCGAAGCTGTTATTGTCGAAGCGTGTTTTTTAACGGCGCATCTACGAGCCGGAAAAGAGAACGTCTTGAAATTGGTTTCCAGCGGCGTTTTACAGATTGATTTTTCTTTGCAGGCAGAGATTGAAGCTGTCGAAAAATTGATAAAAAAATATGCCGACGTTCCGATGGATTTTGCCGATGCGTGTCTTGTCCGAATGAGCGAGCTAATCGAAAATTCAGTAGTTTTTACAGTTGACGGCGATTTTCACATTTACCGTAAAAACGGCAAAAAAAAGATTGATTTGATTATCCCTGAATAAAAGGAAAACCCAAATGATTGACTTCAATACTTACCTCAAAGAGATTGAAAAAGGCTTTCAATCGAAACTCGCCACCGAACACACTTACAGACCTTTTTTGAAAACTTTTGTCGAATCATTCGGCAAAGATATTGAAGCGATAAACGAACCTAAGCGACGAACTTTCGGCGCGCCGGATTACGTCGTTCGCAAGCGTGAAATTCCGCTCGGTTATATCGAAGCCAAAGATGTCGGCAAAGATTTAGATAAACTCGACAAGCGCGAAAAGGAACAACTCAGGAAATATACCGATTCGCTCAACAATCTGATTTACACGAATTACCTTGATTTTCGCTGGTATGTTCGCGGCGAAGTCGTCGCAAATATCAGTTTGGCGGAATTTGACGCGAACGGTAATTTACAGCCGAAAGCCGATGCCGAAAGCCAACTGACAAATTTAATCAAGGAATTTCTAAACAAGGAAGTTCCGACCGTTGCCACGCCGAAGGAACTTGCAAGGCGTATGGCTTCGATTACGAGACTCGTCCGGCAGACAATCGAAAAGGCTTTGGAAGATGAAGAAACGGCGAAAGAAAACGCTCTGCACGAACAATTTGAAAGTTTTAAGAAAACGCTTTTGCCGAATTTAGATGAGAAAGGTTTTGCCGACCTTTATTCGCAGACGATTGCTTACGGTTTGTTCACGGCGCGTTGTTTCGACAAAGCACCGCCTTTCACCAGACAGGAAGCCGCTTACCTCGTTCCGAAAACAAACCCGTTTCTGCGTGATACGTTTGACCGCATCGCCGGAATTCACTTGGACGAAAGAATAACGTGGGCGGTTGACGATTTAGCCGAACTCCTAAACCGAACCGACATTTCGGCAATCTTGCAGGATTTCGGCAAACGCACCAGACAGGAAGACCCGGTTGTTCATTTTTACGACACTTTTCTTGCTGAATGCGACCCGAAATTAAGAGAAACGCGCGGCGTTTATTACACGCCCGAACCTGTCGTTTCCTATATTCTGCGAAGCGTCGATAAGATTTTGCAGACGGATTTCGGATTGCCGAAAGGCTTGACGGATTCAATTAAAATAAAATTTCGCATTGTGGCGGTGGTTAGTTAATCGCAAAGTTCATAAAATATGCAAATATAATTACAAGATCGAAAGTAAAAGAAATTAAATGACAGTCAGCATAAAATCACTTCCAAAACCTTGTTACGAAACTGCCAAAGGCGCAGCTTTTGTAGCAGATAGTCTTGAACTAATGAAGCAGTTG